>BJFP01000200.1 GCA_014189875.1 Verrucomicrobiota bacterium
GGCTGCTGCCTCACCGTGACCGTGCGCGACGGCGAAAAGCTCAGCTTTGATCTGCTCGCGGAGACGCTGCGCGTCACGAATCTCGGCGACCTCGCGGCAGGCTCACGCGTGAACCTCGAACCGGCGCTCGGCGCGGGCGCGAAGCTCGGCGGGCATTTCGTGCAGGGGCATGTGGACACGACGGCGGAGGTGCTCGACTTCTCGCCGCACGGCGCGGACTTCCGGCTCGAAGTCGCGCTGCCCGCGGACTTCGCACAATACGTCGCGCACAAGGGCAGCATCGCAGTGGACGGCATCAGCCTCACGGTCGCCGAGGTGCGCGATACCGGCGCAGGAAGCTTCGTATGCTGGATCATCCCGCACACGCGCGCCGTCACGAATCTCGCCGCGCGGCGCAAGGGCGAGCGCGTGAACCTCGAATTCGACCTGCTTGCGAAATACGTCGAGCGCATCGTGGCGCGTCAGCGGCAATGAACTGGATGGACCCGATGGACTCGCGCAAAGGCGCAAAGAAGAATGCGGCGGGAGGGCGTGCCGCTTTTTGATTTCAATGTGGCCTTCATTGCGGCTTTGCGGCTTTGCGCGATAAAATGATCCGCACGATTTCCGCCGCCGAGACGATCGCCCTGCGCTGGCCTGTGCTGCGTCCGGGCTTTCCGCGTGAGACGGCGATCTTCGATGGCGATGATGCGCCGGGCACGCTGCACTTCGGTGCATTCGTCGGCGACAGGCTCGTCGGCGTCGCCTCGATCTATCTCGTGCCTTGTCCGGAAAAAATCGCAGCGCAGCCGGGCGTGTCGCCCGCATTCCAACTCCGCGGCATGGCCACGCTGCCGGAGGTGCGCGGCGCGGGGTTTGGCAAGGCGCTGCTCGATGCGTGCGTGGCTGCGGCGCGGGAAAATGGCGCGGCGATCCTCTGGTGCAATGCGCGCACGAGTGCGGCGGATTTTTACGCGAAGAATGGGTGGCGGATTGTCGGCGCGGAGTTCGACATCCCGACCGTCGGGCCGCATTTCCGCATGTCGCGCGCGCTGGCTTGAGCGCTACTGCCGCTCGACCTCGTACCAGAGCGTGCGGTGCTGCGGGCCGATTTCGAGGGTGCCGTTGGCGACGGGGATTTCCGCGCGGCGCTGGCCGCGTTCGTCGAGCGCCCAGGCCTTGAATTTTCCGCCGCCGAGAAACTCGAGAAGCTCGATCTTCGCCGCCGGGCCTTCGACGAGGACGGGCGCCTTCCCCCAATCGCGCCCCACGCTCGTCTTCGCGGCGTTCTTCCAGCCCATGCCGGTGTTCTCGATGTCGCCGGTGGCGGTGATGAGGATGCGCTTGGCGGTCGCAAAATTCGGTAGGCGTGCCGCGGAAAATCCAGTTCTGAATGTCGAATCTCGATCGAGCACACTGAACTGAAAACAAGCCCATTCCTGACGCGTCGCGCCAGAAACGATTGTCACATCATCAATCTTGGAACTCTCTCCCGGATTGAATCTGCCGACGGCGAGTCTCAGCCGTGGCGCATCAGCGGTCACACTATGCTTGCCGGTATTCCACACGATCCCTTCGCCATTCCGACGGTGCATGATTGCCGAAAAGTGCGGCCCAAGAAACCCGCGCTCCTCGTCCACGGCACCCAAATACACTTCCTTGTCGCGCTCTTGGGGAATCGGACGAATGCCCACGGAGGAATTCATCGCAACGAGCGGATCAAAGAATGTGGATGGCCCACCCATTCCCGGCCCACGATTAAGAATCTTGAGCCAGCTAATCGTTCTCCCGATTTCAATTTCTCGAATATACAATAGCTGCTCAAGGTCCCCCCGCCGAAAACTGATCACCGCCCCCGGCAGCGTCGCCATTTTCACCGGGTGGCGGTCTATGTCGAAGAAGTTGTCGAAGTGCTCCTGCGACCACGCGTCGCCGGCGCGGTGGCTGTAGCTGAAGGCGAAGACGCCGTCCCAATCCTGCAGCGCGGCGAAGGCGCAGAGCAGCGGGAAGGTCTCGGCGGAATAGGTGTTCGGCGCGGGGTGGTTGTATTCGGTGCAGAGGAAGGGCTTGCCCGCGACGCGCTGCGCGGCGAGACCGGGGAGCGTGCCGCCGTCGGGCGCGCCGGCCATGGGTTCGTTCTTCACGTCCCACACGTCGGGGTTCCAGCCCTTGCCGTGGAAGTCGGGGTGGTGCCAGTAGGCGTGTGAATCAATCACGTCCATGCCCGCCTGCACGTGGCCGGAGCTCCAGAATCCCTGCGTGCCGACGATGGGGGGCTTCACGCCGAGGTCCTTTTTCAAAAAGTCGCGCATGCCGTTCCAATAGGCGGTCTCGGTGTCCCAAATGAATTCCTGCCAGTCGCGCTGCTTGGCGGGGGTTGTGCGGGCGAGGTCACGCTTGCGGACGATGGGGATGCGCTGCGCGGTGTCGCGCACGAGGGAGCCGTCCACACCGCCTGGGCGCAGTGAGACATCCGCGAACGAATACGCGCCGGTTTCCGCCGCGAGGTTTGAAAAAGTCAGGCGTGCGTTTTTGTCTCCCTCACTTGGACGGAATGAAAACTCGAAATGTTTCCACTCCGTGGTGAGCGACGCCTGCGTGCTCCAAAGAACCTTCCACGGCTCATGAGTCTGGCCGACGTTGACGCTGATTTTCCGCGCGGCATCCGACTTTGCGAAAAAGCTGAGCGTGTATGTCCTGCCCGACTCGACGTTGAGTTTCGCGTGATGAAACTGGACGTGCCACGGCTCGGTGCCGGTCTTTGCGACGCCGACAGTCATCGTGGAGACGGCGTTGCCGGGTTTGTTCCATCCGTTGTGCGTCGCCGCACCGAATGTCTTTTGGACAAAATCATCCGGGACGATTCCGACGCGTCCATCGGCCTGCGCGTCGCCGTGCTTTTCGAGCGTCCACGCCGTGTCCTTCTTGTCGAAGTCACTATCAATCAACTCCGCGCCGAGTGGTTCTGCTCCAGCGCTCCACGCCTTGCGCGCAGCTTCGTCGCTGCCGTGCTTTTTCAAAATCCATGCGGCCCACAGCGATTCCAGCTCCTCGCGATACGGCTTGGGGAGGTCGTCCATCTGCCCGGCCCACCACTGGAAGCCGAGGGCGTTCTCGTTATTGATCTCCACGAGCGCGACGGCGGGTTCGTCGGCGTATCGCTTGCCGGTGTAGGCGTTCACGTGCGTGAGGAGGTCGCGGGCGTAGTCCTTTTGCAGCGCGATCATCGCGGCGCAGTAGTTGTCCACGCCCTTGTCGAAGTCGGGGTTGCCCTTTTTCTCCTCGCGCGGGCGGTCGGGGTACGTGCGGGTGACGTGCAGGTTCAGGTCGGCGTAGATGCCGTTTTTCTTCAACTCGGCGATGAAAAAATCGAGCTTGTCGAGTTGGCCGAGGTCGAGCGTGCGGCCGTCCTTTGCGAAGATGCCGCCGGGGGCACTCATCATGTCCATGTGGTGGAAGCGCACGCAGTTGATGCCGAACTTCGCCATGCGCGCGGCGACCTTCGGGGCCATGGACTTGTCGGGGAAGTTCGCGGCGAAGCAGGTGTTCACGCCGAAGATGCGCAGGCGCTTCTCGCCGGCGAAGAGGTGGCCGTCCTTCACATGGACGAAGCCGTCGCGGCCCGCGGGCTTGTCGTTCAACCACGAAATGTTTGTCACCGATTCGCTCGCGTCGTCCCACGGGAGCTGGAAGGGAAACATGTCGGCCTTCTCCGCGGCGTGTGCAGTGGCTGCGAATGCGAGGAGCGGGAGGAGGCGCGGGAGCTTCACGGCGGGAGCTTGGCGGGCGCGGGGCGGGAGGACAAGCGGGGGGATGGCAAGAAAGTGCTCAGTGCTCAGTGCTCAGTGGCCGGGCAATTCGAGTCTGAGAACTGAGCACTGAGCACTTTTGCCAATCAGACCAAACTGCGCCGACCATCACCCGCTTGCGCACACGCCGATTGCAGATTATTTAGCCAAAACTCCACGCGCGTTCCGCATTTACTCCACAGCCTACAATCGCATGACCACACCACTCCGCTTCCTCTGCCCAATTTTTGCATTCGTATTCTTCGCGGCGCAGACGGCGTTCGCGTTCACTGTGGCGGAGATGAAAAGCGTGGAGGCGAAGGTGAAGGCAATCGTGAAAAAGAACATGCCGTCGGTCGTCGCGCTCGTCGGCGAGAAGGTGCCGGGCTCGGGCTCCGGGACGATCGTCACGGAGGACGGGCTGATCCTCACGGCGGGCCACGTGACTTACGGCAATGACACGATGATCGTCGTTTTTCCCGACGGCAAACAGGAGAAGTGCAAGGTGCTCGGCTCGGACTACACGCGCGACGTGGGGCTCGCGAAAATCATCAAGCCTGGCAAGTATCCCGTCGCAGAGATGGGCGATTCGGACAAGCTGGAGCAGACGACGCTCGTGGTCGCACTCGGGCATCCCGGCGGGTTCGACATCCGGCGTCCGCCGCCGGTGCGCATCGGGCGCATCAGCCAGAAGAATGCGGGCGGCTTCCTCGTGAGCGATTGCACGCTGATCGGCGGCGACTCGGGCGGGCCGCTGTTCGATCTCGATGGCAAGGTCGTCGGCATCCACTCGTCCATCTCGGAAAGCCTGAGCTACAATCGAGACGCGCCCGTGAACGCGGCAAAAGTGTCTTGGGAAAAAATGCTCGAAGGAAAAACGTGGGGCCGTCCGCCCGTGCGTCCCGGCCAGCGCGTGACCGGCCCGGCGGTGCTCGGCGCAGTGTTCGACCCCGCGGGCGGCAGCGCGCTGCTGAAGGAAGTGCAGCCGCGATCCCCGCTCGCCGCTGCCGGCGTGAAGGCAGGCGACGTGATTCTGAAGCTCGGCGGCGAAGACATGGCGACGCCCAAGGCCGTGGCCGACAAGCTGAAAAAATGCAAGGCAGGCGAGAAGCTCGCGCTCGCGTACCGGCGCGGGACGGATGAGCGAAAAACGGAGGTCATCCTCGTTACCGAAGCCGAGATGCTCAAACGCATGGAGCCGCTGCCGCCAGCGCCGAAAAAGCCGTAAGCACACCACGATATCCGCCACGTTCCGACACCAGATCCGAAATTCCATCACACCATGATTCGCACATTCATCATCGCCGTATTTCTCGCAGCCGGCTCGCTACACGGGGCAATCAAGAAGGCCCCGGATTCCAAGCCCGACCCGACCCCGGCACCCGAGGCGAAGCCGCAGGAAACTCCCAAGCCTGCGGAGAAACCAAAGCCTTCGGGAAAAGGTGTCAACGAGTTGCTCGACGAACTCCGCAAGAGCGCGGAGGACAACGGCGGGATGCTGAAGATGGACGCGAAGGAACTGCTCTCGCTCCTGCGCAGCGTGCTCGAAAAACAGGGCGTCCCTGCCGATGAACTGAAGAAGGCGGAGCTGCCCGAACTGCTGCGGCTGATGAAGGAAAAGAATCCCGACGCGTTCAACGGACTCGGTCTCGGAGGGCCGCCCGCCCTCGACAAGGCGTCGGAGAAAAAGCTGACGGATCATTTCAACCAACTGCTCGAAGGCCACCGCCCCGGTTCGCTCGTCGCGGCACCCGCGACGTTCGTGCTGCGCGATGCGAAGAAGCCGTCGGATCCGCTGGCGTTTGCGACCGGCATCCGCGCAGACGGCTGGCTGCTCACGAAGGCGAGCGAGGTCGGCACCGCGGCGGAACTCCAGTGCCAGATCAAGGGCCAGTGGGTCGCGGCGAAAGTCGTGCGCACTTGGCCAGATCACGATCTCGCGCTTTTGAAGGCCGATGCGAAGGACCTGCCCGCTGTAAAATGGGGAGAGCGTGGCGCGCTGGAAATCGGCACGTTCATCACCGCCGCCGCGCCCGAGGGCCGCGAGCCGGTGGCCATCGGCGTCGTGAGCGTGGCGGTGCGCAATGAGCAGACGAAAGGGCGCGGCTTCCTCGGCGTGCAGCTCGAGAGCGACGACAAGGGGCTGAAGATCCGCGACGTCGTGCCGAAAGGCCCGGCGCAAAACTCCGGGCTGCAAAAGGAGGATCTCATCCTCGAACTCGACGGCAAGAAGCCGGAGTCGGTTTACACGTTCACGAAGCTGGTCTCGGACCGCAAGGCCGGTGAAAAGATCAAGCTGAAGCTCCAGCGCGGCGAAGCCGTGATGGAAAAGGAAGTCGCGCTCGGCGACCGCGGCGCTGCGACCGGCCCCGCGCGCAGCGGCAATGACAAGATGAACAGCATGGGCACCACGATCAGCAAACGCCGCACGGATTTCCCTGCGGCGATGCAGACAGATCTGCCGCTGAATGCGACGCAGTGCGGCGGCCCGGTGACGGATCTCGATGGAAACATCGTCGGCATCGTCATCGCGCGCTCCGGCCGAATCGAGACGCAGGTGCTCCCGAGCGAGACGATCCGCGAAGTGCTCGGCAGAGTGGATTTTTCCAAGGAAGGCCAGGCCCCGGCACCCGCGCCCGCTGTGGCAAAGACGGAAACTCCGAAGAAGGAAACACCCAAGGTGGACGCCCCGAAGACCGAGCTTTCGAATACGGAAAAGCCAAAGGCGGAGCTCGCGATTCCGGCAGCGAAGCCTGCATCAAAACCCGAAGCACCGAAGGCGGAAATCCCGAAATCCGAAGTTCCAAAAACGGAAGCGCCGAAATCCGACACACCGAAAGCGGACGCTCCAAAACCAGCAGCGGCGGAGAAAGCCGTGGAACCGGCGGCAAAGTAGGCGGCGCGCACGACGCAGATTTCGCACGCTGCGCGCATGTCCTGGCAAAATTTCCATCCGCAATGGGGCGTGGTGCTCGGCTCGGGGCTGGGCGGATTTTCCGAGCGGATGGAGGTCGAGGCGCGCGTGCCGTACGCGGAAATCGCGGGCCTGCCGCAGTCCCGTGTTGCGGGACATGCGGGTGAATTTGTGTTCGGAAAAATCAGTGGCGTTCCGATCGTCGCTGCGCGCGGGCGCGTGCATCTTTACGAAGGTCGCAGCGCGGCGGAAATCACGGCGCATGTGCGCTGGATGGCTGATCGCGGCATCCGCAGGCTCGTGCTCACGAATGCAGCGGGGACGTGCAATTCGCAGTTCGCGCCCGGTTCGTGGATGATGCTCGGCGATCATCTGAACCTCACGGGCACCTCGCCGCTGCTCGGCGGAGCGAATTTTTTCGACATGAGCGAGGTGTATTCGAAGCCCCTGCGCGTTCATTTTTCCTCCGCTGCAAAATCGCGCGCCATGGTGCTGCATGAGGGCGTGTACGCCGGGCTGCTAGGCCCGCAGTATGAGACGCCCGCCGAGGTGCGGATGCTGCAACGGCTCGGCGCGGATGCTGTCGGCATGAGCACGGTGCTCGAAGCGATCCAGGCGCGCGCTCTCGGCCTGGAAGTCGCGGGATTCTCATGCCTCACGAACTGGGCCGCCGGGCTGAACGCCGCACCGCTCGCACATGCCGAGGTGATGGAGACGGGCGCGCACGCGGCGGCAGCCCTCGCGGATTTGCTCGATCACGCGATCCCGACGGCGTGACGCACTCAGTGCGACATTACAGTTGCGGCGTGGCGCGTGTCCGCCGAAGGTGTCCGTCGCAAAGGAGGGGTGGCAGAGCGGTCTAATGCATCGGTCTTGAAAACCGACGGGCCGCAAGGTCCCGCGAGTTCGAATCTCGCCCCCTCCGCCGCCCATGCGTAAGCTTGCGCCCAGGCCCATACTACCCGGCGTGAAAAAATTCCATCATGGTTGCGTGCATGAACATGCACACGACTGTGAAATCAGACATTGAAGCAAAGGCAGACAGGGGCAGGCGGGGGGGCCGCGCAGGCAGCGGTGGACTTGGGGGTAGAAGCTGGAGCATGGAAACCCGCGTACCGAAAACGCCTGCCCACGCTGCGCAACCTTGGAAACCAGAGACTTCACGCTCTCGCCGCGCAAATAACTGCACCACATCCATCAAAAACCATCAACATGCCTCCTTGGCTTCCCCTGACTTTCAAAAACACCGGCGTTGCGGACAGGCTACCCCGACGGCTTCGCACGCAAGCTGCCCGCCGGCGCGACGATCAGCTTCCAGATTCACTACACCCCGGCCGGCAAGGCAACCGAGGATCAGCTCCGCATGGGGCTCATCTTTGCAAAAGAGCCGCCGCGTTTTGCCATGCACACCGCGGCCGTCGCGAACCCCAAGATTTCGATCCCGCCCGGCGAAGCGAACCACACCGAGATCGCGCAGAAGCCGGTGCCCGGCGCCATGAACGT
>BJFP01000201.1 GCA_014189875.1 Verrucomicrobiota bacterium
CTGCTACCCGAACGCGGAAAGCTGGAACGGCGCAGTCGGGCTCGATTCGACGCCCGCGGCCCTCTGCGACAGGGGCGCAAAGAACAATCCGAAGTTCCGCCTCGTCTGGCAATCATACTACTGGCCCCGGCCGCTTGATCGCGAGAATAAGGTGCTGGAGTGGAAACCACGTACAGCACCACCAGACGGTCTCCGCGCCCTAGAGAAGCTCACCGACCAGATCAACGAGAAGCATGGCCGTAAGGTGATGGTAATTTCCCCTGTCGAAGAAGCGACATGCAAACTGATCGAAATGGTGGCCGCAGGCAAATTCCCCGGGATCACTGACCCTGCAACGCTGTGGGTCAATGTGAACATGTGGGTACCGGGGTCGCACATGCGCACGCTGTTCGCCTACACCAACGTTGCCACGATGTACGGCGTCTCACCCGTCGGGCTCAATCCCGACTTCTCGACACTCAAATGGGGTGGAGGCAAGTCCGCTCCGACGGACCCGAAGTCATTCGCCGACTTGGCGCCGATCACCGAGGAGCAGCGGAAGATCCTCCAGCAGATCGCCTGGGAGACGGTGTCGAAGTATCCGTATGCGGGAATCGCCAACACCAAGTAACCAATTCCAATGAAAAACAAAAAAAGCTCCATCATGTTTCGATCACAAGTTATCGCTGGGATTCTGAGTCTTTGCGGATTCCTCGCGTGGGCCATGGGCGCCTCGGCCGAGGAGCCGAAGCGGCCCGCAGTCGCGGAAAAGCCGGCCGGCCTGCGGGTGATGTTCAACGGCAACAGTTGGTTCATCTTCGTGCCGTGGGGCGTTGCCGATTTGGTAAAGGCAGCCGAGATCCAAGGGCACAAGGAGGTGAGGGCAGCGAAGCCGAACGACGACTTCAGCCTCATCGAGGCGGGCGAGGTCGATGTCTATGCCCATGGCGTGCATTGGTGGATGGAAGTGCCGTGGGTCGGCGGTTTCGCGGAGAAGATCGTCGGAATGGGGCTGAAGGCCAATCCGAACTTCCGGGCATATTACCACGCGGCCTGGCTGGTCGGCGATGCTCGGGCCAAGGACATCAAGACCACGGCCGACTACAACGACTCCAAACTCGCGGATGTCCAAGCTGCGCTCGACAAGACACGCAAAGGTGTTGAGGCCATTGTGGACAAACTGAACGAGAAGTTTGGGAAGCGAGTGGTCTTTCTCGTGCCGGTGGGCGATGCCACGCTGAAACTCCGGGCGATGGTGCTGGAAGGCAATTACCCCGGCGTGGCGAAACAGTCGGAGTTGTGGAGCGACGCGATGCCACATGCGGGAGTGCATGTGATGGCCCTGAGCGGCTATTGCCATTTCGCGGCGTTCTACCGTACCTCTCCGGTCGGGCTGAAGATCGACCGCTTCAAGGAACTGACTGACGAGCAGCATGCGATTCTGCAAAGGATTGCGTGGGAAACGGTGTCGAAGTATCCGTACGCGGGCGTCGCAAAGTAACCTTTTTCACGAAAATCACACAATGAACAAAGCGATAGCCATCATGACTCGAACTCGATGCATCATCTGGATCACAACCATCGTCCTGTTGCTTGTCGCCATTTCGGGAGGATTAGCCCAGGAGCCGAAGGCGGCCACTCAGGCCAAGTCCCCGCCCAAAGGACTTCGAATTGTGTATAGCGGCGACAGTTGGCACCGCTTCATGCCGGGCCTCATGGAACGCATTGGGGTCGCCGCGGGCATCACGGACCAGAAGGTGCGGTCGAGCTGGGCCCTGAATACCGGCGGGTACGGAAACTTCGGGGCGTTGCTGGATGCTGGCGATTTCGATGTCATTAGCTGGGGTCGTCCCTCTTGGACGGACCCGGATTTTGTGCGAATGGGATTCATCGAGAGAGGAATGAAAGGCAACCCCAACCTCCGGCTCTATGTGCAAATGGCATGGAACGTCGGGGACGGAAACCGCCAGATCAAGACCTTGGCCGACTACGACACATCGAATCTCACGGACGTCCAGGCCATTTTCGATCGGGGACGCAAGACGGTGGAGGCCCTGGCCGACGAGATTAACAAAAAGCATGGCCGGCAGGTCGTGTTTCTTATCCCCGTGGGCGAAGCGGTGACGAGACTGCGGGCCATGATCGTGGAAGGAAAAGTTCCAGGGGTGAAGAATCAGTCGGAACTCTTCGCCGATACAATGCCACACCCGGGCCCGATCGCCGCGGAACTGGCCGCGTATTGCAACTATGCCGCGATCTACCGGACGTCGCCAGAGGGGCTGCGGGTCAAGGATGGAGTTACTGACGAACAACATGCGATCCTGCAGAAACTCGCGTGGGAAACGGTCTCCAAGTATCCGTATGCGGGCATTGCGAAGCATGAAGCGTCCGGTCCGTCGAAGGCAGTTGAGAAGCCTGCCCCGGCCGCCGGTGTTGTTGCGCCCGCCAAGGCCGAAGCCCTGAAGGGCTGGAATGCGACGCAGGATCTGCCCGATGACACGGTGGTCACCGATTACAACGACTACATCGAGAGGCTGCCGAAGGCGGAACGGCCCGGCGTCTCCGACGTGAAATACTACGCCGATGGAACGGGACGCAACGCGGTGGCGGTTCTCGTCAACGTGGGCGGCACGCAGTGGACCCATTTGCTCGTCTATGACAAACAGAACAAGCGGACCGGCGTAACCAGGTTCGTCGCTGGCAAGTAACGGATGCCGGGCGTCGGCTTCCTAGTGAAAATTTTCCTGGTGAAAATTTGAAACACAACATGAAGAACCGAATCCCAAATACAGTTCCCTCATTCCTATTCACCGCAGCCATGGTGGCCGCGTGGTGCACGCTTGGGCTGGCCCGGGCTGACGTCCGGATTGACGGCACGTTTGCCAGCCACATGGTCCTCCAACGTGAGAAGCCAATAGCCGTGCAGGGCTCGGCGGCCCGCAACGAGGAAGTGACCGTCGAATTCGCCGGCCAGAAAAAGACCGCGAAGGCTGACGCGAAAGGGAAATGGCAGGTCGCGCTCGATCCGCTGGAGGCATCGAAGGAGCCGCGCATCATGGTTGTCAGGGGTGCCTCGGGCGCTCCCATCCAGTTCGAAGATGTCCTCGTCGGCGAGGTGTGGCTGGGAGCGGGCCAGTCGAACTGGTTCTTCACCTACGAGTCGCAGGCTAAGGATAGCGCGGCACGAGGCGAGAAAGACGAAGTGCTGGCCGCTATCGTCAACGTCCAACATCCGTTGTTGCGACTCAACTACGGACGAAACATTTGGGTGGCAGCCACAGATCCGGACACGAACAAGAAATACTCGGCGTTGATGCTGGCGTTCGGCGTCGCGTTGCAAAAGGAGCTCGACGTGCCCGTAGGCCTGAGGCCTCCTACGTGGGGGAACTCAAGGCCGGGTTCAATCGCCAGCAAGACGGCCTACGAAGCGGACCCTGGCTACAGCAAAGAGTTGGCGCGAGTCAAAAAGGAGACCGCGGCGAAGCACGAGGCCGCCCTGAAAGCATGGGAAGAAGCCTGCCGCCAAGCGCGCGCGGAGAACAAGCCCGAGCCCGCCAAGCCCGCTGCTCATCCCGAACCGGGCAGTGGCGGCTTCGGCGGTAGCAGTGTTCCCGACGCCTTTCGAGGTCTGCTGTACGACCATGGCGAGGAAGGGACCGGCATTGTCGGCATCGATCGACCGACCGCCTGGGCCGCGATGAACCGGATCCTCCGCAAGGAGTGGGGGCAGCCGGACTTCCCTTTTCTGTATGTCCAAAAGCCGGTCGGCGGCGGCTGCGCCTGGGATCCGAAGGATCCGGTGACTTCGTTTGCCTCGCCGTTCGCGCCGTTGCCAAAAACCATGCCCGATAACGCCAGGGGCACTTACAACATCGATCGCGAGGAATATCCGCGCCTGATCAAGGAACCCGGCATGTTCATGGTCACCAGCAGCGATCTGGGTGGCTCCACGCATCCGACCTGCAAGTCGGGATACGGTGCCCGGGCCGCGCGGGTGGCGCTGGGCGCCGTGTATGGCCGGAAGATCGAGATCTACGGTCCCACCTACAAGTCGCACACGATCGAAGGAAGCAAGGTGAGGGTCCAATTCACGCACGTCGGCCAAGGGCTGGCGTTCCGGCACGGCGACAAGCTGCAGGGCTTCGCGTTGGCGGGAGACGACCGGGTGTTTCACTGGGCGGACGCCATGATCGACGGAGATACCGTCGTGGTTTTGAGCCCCCAGGTTTCCAAACCGGTTGCCGTACGTTATGCGTGGGCTGGTTCCCCCGCCTGGGCGAACCTCTTCAACAAGGACGGACTGCCGGCGTTGTCGTTCCGGACGGACAACTGGGATAAGTGAACAGAAAGAGATTTTTCGAAATTGGAAACCGCACCCGACGCCGTGGTCTGGGCGATGGCTGCACATCATGGCCCATTGAGCCTGGGCCTGAAATCCCTGTCGGTCGAGGCGGCAAAGGCGATTGCCCAGCGTCAGGACGAGACGACCCTCGGCGTGCAGGAACTCTCCGACAGCGCGGCCAACGCACTTGCGAAGGCCATCGGTTCGATCGCGTTGGGCAGCCTCGCCACCGTGTCCCCGGCTGGTCTGGCGGCGCTCAAATGAGCCATCGTGCAGCCAAAACTTTTGAAAAATGAAGTTCGATGATGCGGAGCGGGTTATGTTGCTTGCGAACAACGCCTGAGCTCGTGAATCCCGCCACGACCGCATCCTCCTGCCGGGAATCTCCCGTGCGGCGGGCGCGGAAGCGATTTCCTTGCAGTCAGTGAATCATCCAGTCCGCAGCGGACTGGGCGGTGGAGAAGATTGTCGGCGTTGTGCCGTTGCACGCCGCGGTCGAACAGCGCGCGCCGCTCCGTCACTCTCGGGCCGGGCAAATGTATTTCTGTAAAAGTTACGGAGGTCAGGAGGAGGGAGCCTTCGTTTGGAAAGATGCGGGCGACGCGGATGTCGAGGATGACGTAGGGGGAAGGCTCCCAGGGGCCGGGTGCGCCAGAGGAGCAGATCGGCGGATAGCGATGCACCTGAGATGTCGAACCGCGGGTTCGCATCCCGCCAGCCCGACCACTGAACCGGAACCGAACGGTTCCGACTGCGGGCGGTTGCCACGCACGCTCAAAAAAGATGCGGCGGCTGTTTTGGCTTGAGGTTCTGCGCGCGCTGCGACGTTTTCCCGCCATGCCCAGACACTGGATGGTCAAATCGGAACCCGCCTCGTATTCGTGGGAGCAGTTCACCAAGGACGGCCACGCCGCGTGGACAGGCGTGCGAAATTTTCAGGCGCGAAACAATCTGCGCGCGATGAAAACGGGCGACATCGTGCTCTTCTACCACTCGGTGACGGGCAAGGAAGTCGTCGGCATCGCGAAGGTCGCGCGCGAGGCGTACCCCGATCCCACTGCCGATGAGCCTGGCTGGGACTGCGTGGATCTCGTGCCCGCAAAGCCGCTGAAGAAATCCGTGACGCTCGCCGCGATCAAAGCCGCGCCGGCGCTGAAGGACATCGCGCTGCTGAAACAATCGCGCCTCTCGGTGATGCCGCTCACTGCCGAGGAATACGCGGTGATTTTGAAACTCGCAGCTTAGGCCGATGAGTGTCGCGCTCCGCGTCTGCGCATTCGTGCTCCTCGCCGTAGTGTGGGCACTGCTGGAGCTGGCGACGGCGGATTTGCTCACACGCTGCCTCGTGCTGTGGACGCTGCTCGGCGCGATGTGGCTCGGCGTGGAAATCTCCACGCGCACTTCGCCGCCCGATGCGGCGGCAAGGTGGATCGCACGCACGCTGCCCGCCGCGCCGTCCGGATTTCTCGCGTCGCGTCGCGTGTTCGCATTCGCGCTCGGTGCGATTTTTCTCGCCGCGTTCTGGTCGTGGGGATCGCAGGTGCGAGGGCTCGTGGGTGCGCACGGGCTCATCCCCGTCGGCGAACAGCTCGCCTCGGCGCGCGCGGGAGGCGTTTCATTCTGGCAGATGCCGTCGCTGAGCTGGCTCGCGGAGGGCGACTTCCTGCTGCTCGCGCAATGCTGGCTCGGCGCGCTGGGCGCCATCGCGATGTGCGCGGGATTTTTTCCCGGCGCGAGCGCGCTGCTGTGCTGGGCGCTCTACCTCTCGCTGATGTCCGTCGGCGAGGCGTTCGCAAATTTCCAGTGGGACGCGCTGCTGCTCGAGACCTCGCTCATCGCCGCGCTCTGGCTCCCGTGGCGCGCGCGGCCGGACTGGGCGCACGAGTCGCGTGCGGAAAAAATCGGCCGCTGGCTGCTCTGTTGGCTGTTCGTGCGGATGATCCTCGAATCGGGAATCGTGAAGCTCACCTGGGGCGACCAGACATGGATCGGACGTTCGGCGCTCGACTATCATTTCGAGACGCAGCCGCTGCCGCTGTGGACCGCCTGGTACGCGCACCAGGCTCCGCGCTGGATGCTGCGCGCGCAGTGCTCGTTCACCTACTTCGTCGAGATCGCCGTGCCCGCGCTGCTCCTCGCGCCGTCGCGCTGGCGATTTCTCCGACACGGCGCGGTGCTGCTGCAGGTGCTGCTGCAACTCGGCATCATCGCGACCGGCAACTACACGTATTTCAACTGGCTCACGATCGCCCTGTGCCTGCCGTTTCTTGACGACACTTTCCGCGGCTTCCGAAAAATCCGCCCGCCCGCGACCGAGGAAAAACTGCGCCATTGGTGGCCGCTGATCCCCGCCGGTGCGCTCGCACTCGCATCCGTGTGCCTCACGTTCGACGGCTTTACCGGCGCATTCGCGGGCCTCGCCGGGCAGGAGGCGGAAATGCGGCGGATGCGAGCGGAATCCGAGCGCACGAGGAAAAGCCCGCGCCCTCCGTGGCACGCCGGGCTGCGCTCATTCAACAGCTACGGCCTCTTCCGCACGATGACACTCTCGCGCCCCGAGATCATCCTCGAAGGCAGCGACGACAAGACGAACTGGCGCGAATACGAATTTCCTTACAAGGCCGGCGACATCTACCGCCGTCCCCCGCTCGCCGCGCCGCATCAGCCACGGCTCGACTGGCAGATGTGGTTCGCCGCGCTCGCGCCGCAGCACTACTCGTATCTCCTCGAACGCCTCATGCGCCGCACGCTCGAAGGCGAGCCCGCAGTGCTCGCGCTGCTGGAAAAAAATCCGTTCCCCTCGGAGCCGCCGCGTTTCGTGCGGCTGAGTTTCTACGACTACCATTTCACGCGCTCCGAAGATCACACCGCTGCGTGGTGGAAGCGCGAACTCAAGGGCACGGCCCAGCCGGTCTCGCTGGAAAATTTCCGTCGCAAGGAAGGGTGAGGATTTCGGCCCCGGTTTCGGTTGTCGCTCGGATTCGTTGAAGCCGCGCAGATTCCTGACAGCAGATTCCGCGGACAGGACTGTCCGCGTTACGGGCTCCGCACGGCTTGAAAATCGAATAATCATGGCCGATTTTGCGCCATAACCTCACACTCCCATGAAAGCCCGACTCCTCCTCGCAGCCATCGCCCTCGCCGTGCCTGCCACGTCGTTCGCGGATCACTACCGCACTTATTCGCGCGGGTACTACCGCCCGTACTGCGCGCCGCCCGTGCGTTACCACTCGTACTCATACGGCTATTACCCGTCCTACGGCTACTACGTCCCGGCACCGATCGTGAGTTTCAACTTCTCATCGGTCAGGCCGCAGGTTTACCAGGCGACGCGATACTATGAACCCGCATCCACACCTTCGCTCGAAGCCAGCGTGCAGCGTGTGCTCCGGAAACGCGGCTACTATTTGGGGCCGCTGGACGGCGACATCGGCCCGCGCAGCCGCTCGGCGATCCGCGACTACCAAGCCGAACACGGGCTCGAAGTGAACGGCCGCATTGACGACCCGCTGCTGCGGTCGCTCGGTATCTGACCCGGCCGCGCCGGAGGGAACCTGGTTGGCGGGCGTGCTGCCCAGAAGGGAAAGTGCTCAGTTCTCAGTTCTCAGTTCTCAGAGGGCGCACATTCCGAATCTGAGCACTGAGCACTGAGCACTGAGCACTGAGAACTGAGCACTGAGAGCTTTTTTTCAGACAGGACTCCACCGACGCCGAAACACCACCGCCGCGCCCATCCGTTTGACACCCCGGCGCACCGGCGATATTCGCAGCGGGTGATTCGTCTTC
>BJFP01000202.1 GCA_014189875.1 Verrucomicrobiota bacterium
GCCCGCCGTGCACCGAATCACGCGCATCACCCGGCCGTCGCGCGACCGAAGTAGAGCAGGTTCAGCGCGAAGGTGTGGATCGGATAGAAGACGGCTCCGAATCCCTTAAACGCGACGACAAATCCCATGAGCTGCGCGGCGGGATTCCACATGAGCTGCTGCCACGACGCTGCCGCCGCACCGCGGAGAAAAAGCAGCGGCACGCTCGCGCCGTCGAATGGCGGCAGCGGGATGAGATTGAACGTCATCAGCAGCACGTTCAGCGAGAAGACCACGCCGAGGAGCATCGTAAAAAAATGCGCCGCACCGCCCTCCGTCACGGGCCTCACGATCTCGGCAAAGCGCGTGCTGCCCGGCGTGAACCATCCCGCCGCGAGACCGATGCGGATACAAATCGCAGCAACGATCACGAGCAGCAGATTCGCGACGGGGCCGGCGATCGCCATCCACGCCGCACTGCGCGGTTTCCGTTCGGCCCACTCGCGATCGTAGGGCGCGCTTGCCCAGCCCATCATCCACGTCACGCCATTCAGCGCGTTCATGTAAAATGTGATGAGCGGAACGAGCACCATGCCCCACGGCTCGCGGCGGATGTGCGGGATCGGATCGAGCGTGACCTGCCCGCCCTGGTACGCCGTGTCGTCGCCGAGCTTCAGAGCGACCCACGCGTGCGCCGCCTCGTGGCAGACGGTGGAGTAGAGAAAGACGATGTACCAGAGCAGTCCGGCGGCGTAATCAATGTGGGGCATCGCGCGATGGAAAAACAGATTCCCGTTCTGCTGGCGAGCACGGCGTTCAGCGCGCAGCACGATGCGAGTGTGACGAAAACTGATCCGCAACGCCGACGGCGTTGGCATCGCCTCCACCTCTCTTCGGTTCGACGTTTCATCAAACAGCAAAAAGCCGCGCGAGTTTTCACCCGCGCGGCTTTTGAAAAGTGCTGTGTTTGAAGCGCGCTCAGTTCTTGAAAGACACCGGCGCACCGGCGCGCATCGCCTCGTGCTGCGCGTCGGTGCATGCGCTGTTCAGCGGGACGTTCACCGGTGCATCGCTAGGATTCGTGAGGTTGTTTGCGATGAGCCATTTTTCCAGCTCCTCGCCGGAAATGTCCGCGAGCATCGTGCCATTGATCTCCAGCGTGGGCTGGAGCGACTGGCCGCTCTTCTGCTCCATCTCCCAGCGGTTCTCGGGATTGTTGATGATATCCTTGTCCTCGAAGGGCAGGTCATACTTGCGGAGGACGGCGCGCACGCCGTTGCTCCAGCCGCATTGGGGTTTCATCCAGGCAGTGATTTTCGGTTTGTCCATAGTGGTGCGGATGATCGTCGCGACGCGCGGTTCCGCAAGCGGGATTTTCCGAGATGCCTTGTAGCCGCGCTTGCGAAAGCGCGGGCACACTTTTGCATTTCGCGCGGAAGATCAGCCCGCACTTTCATAAGCGCGGCTACGAAGAGGCGCGCCCTCGCCGCACAAAAAACAAACCGCGGATGCCGCACGAGCGCAGCATCCGCGGTTGTGAGTTTTTGACGTTGGTGCCGGACTACTTCTTCTTCGGCTCGCCGGGACGGTAGTCCTCCAGCGCAGTCGCGAATGCCTTGTCGAGTCCGACGAGGTCTTCGCCGGGCTTGATTGCGGTCTCGAAGGCTGCGGCTTCCTTGCGCATGTCTTCGTCGTTGTAGTTCGCGGCCTTGATGGAGAGACCGATGCGACGCTCGGCCTTGTCCACCTTGATGACGCGGGCTTCGAGCTCCTGGCCGACCTTGAGGACGTCCTTCACCTTCTCGATGCGATCCTCGCTGATCTGCGAGATGTGAACGAGGCCATCAATGCCGCCGTCGAGTTCGACGAATGCGCCGAACGCCGCGATCTTGCCGACCTTGCCCTTGACCTTGTCGCCGATCTTGAAGCGCTGTTCGATGTCCTTCCACGGATCGTCTTCCATCTGCTTCATGCCGAGGCTGATTCGCTGGGCATTCTTATCAATGTCAATGACGACTGCCTCGACCTCGTCGCCCTTCTTGAGCATCTCGGACGGGTGATTGATCTTGCGGGTCCAGCTCATG
This sequence comes from Verrucomicrobiota bacterium, assembly GCA_014189875.1. Lineage (GTDB taxonomy): Bacteria > Verrucomicrobiota > Verrucomicrobiia > Chthoniobacterales > Chthoniobacteraceae > SXWH01. The sequence continues at coordinate 2,064 of BJFP01000202.1, forward strand.
TCGGAAACGTGGACCATTCCGTCCACGCCTTCCTCGAGTTCGACGAATGCGCCATAGGCCGTCATGTTGCGCACGGTGCCCTTCACGGTCTTGCCGATCGGGTACTTGTGCTCCATCTCGTCCCACGGGTTCGTGTCGAGCTGGCGGACGCCGAGCGAGATCTTCTGCTCGTCCTTGTTCACGCCGAGCACGATGGCCTCGATTTCCTGGCCCATCACCAGTACGTCGCTCGGGCGAGCGATGCGCTTGGTCCACGAGAGTTCGGAGACGTGGATGAGGCCTTCGACGCCCTCTTCGAGCTCGATAAATGCGCCGTAGGGCATGAGGTTTGTGACCTTGCCCTTGACCTTCGCGCCGACCGCGAAACGCTCTTCGATCTTGTCCCAAGGGTTCTTGAGGTTCTGCTTGAGACCGAGCGAGACGCGCTCCTTGTCCTTGTTGATTTCGAGAATCACTACATCGAGCTCCATGCCCACCTTGAGCACTTCGCTCGGGTGGTTCAGGCGGCCCCAGGTGATGTCCGTGATGTGCAGCAGTCCGTCCATGCCGTCGAGGTCCACGAACGCACCGAAGTCGGTGATGTTCTTGACCACGCCCTTGACGACGTCGCCGGGCTTCTTGCTGGCCATGAATGAACCGCGCTTCTCGCTGCGCTCGGCTTCGATGATTTCGCGGCGGCTGAGCACCACGTTGCGACGGTCGTCGTTGAGCTTGACGATTTTGAAGTCGTAAGTGTTGCCGACAAATTGTGTGAGATCCTTCGGGGGAATGACGTCAATCTGCGAGCCGGGCAGGAATGCCTCGACGCCGACATTGACGAGCAGGCCACCTTTGACCACGGCCTTGACCTTGCCCTTGATGAGCCCGCCCTCGTCGAAGACCTTCACGATCTTCTCCCAATTCTGTTTCGCGGCGGCGCGTTCCTTGGACAGGATCACCATGCCCTCGTCATTTTCCAGACGGCAGATCAGCACCTCGACTTCGTCGCCGACTTCCAAGTCCGCGATGTCATCGAACTCATGCGCGGCGATTGCGCCTTCGCTCTTGTAGCCGATGTCCACGAGCACTTCGCGCGGACGGATTTCGAGGATGGTTCCCTTGACGATGCTTCCCTCTTTGTAGTCGCGAATCGCCTTATGCTTCGCGAGCAGTTCTCTCATTTCGATCATGATATTACGTATGTTTCAAACCACGGTTGCCGATTTGTCCCCTTCGCCCGGGCACCCGCACATGCGGAAGCCTGTTACGGGAAAAGGGGCTGTCACAGTATGAGCCTGATGCAGCGTGTCAAGCTGGCCGTCGCCAACTCAAAATCAAACAGGCGCAGTCTTCTCGCCGTGTCAGCGCGCGTCGCGGAAGACAGGACCGGGCTGCGGAGCGGGCGTGGACGGCGAGAACAGATCGCGCCAGAAGCCCGACCCTGGTGCCGCGGATGAGTCGTCCGACGCGGTGATGACTGCCTTGGCGAGGAATGCGATGAGCACGCACGAGGCGATGACGATGAGGAGCTTCCACGCGAGCATGGCGGGGCGGCGGCCGTTGGGTCGCCAACAGCGTGGACAGGCCGGGCGGGTCCAACTATAATTGGTCGAACAATGAGGACAGCGGATGTGCATGGAAAATTTCGAGAATAAGCGACCGGAGCCAAAGGCCGAACTGACGGAAAATCCGGAACCTGTGGCGTCCGAGCCGAGGCCGAAATGTAGTGCCCGTTCCGCACGACAAATACTCCGAGCCATCGGCCCTGAATTGTGATTCTCACCACCAAGGCCTGAATTTTCCATTCGCTTCTCTCAAGTTTCTATCTGAACGTTCATTTCATTGTCGAACATTTTCTATACACACGTAAGACACTCCGTGAGAGATGGTTCGTGCGTTGTCGCCAGCACGACCAAGGAATTTGCAACGCCTGCACAATCATTTGACAACCCGTGCCCCGAAACGGCGAAGATCCAAAGTCATGAACACTCCCCACCTCAAACTTCCGAATGGGCCTCGAACGGCCGCTCCGAAAAGGACAGGCCCCTGGCGCCGCTCAAGGCCGGGGAATGGAAACTGGAGGTTTCGCCAAAAGAACAGCCGCGGCACTCCCGCTCCGTTGCCCGGAACACGTTTCCGTCGGCCACGCACTCCGTAGTTGATTTTTTCCGGGAACAAAGGCAGAAGTGACGCGCGCTCCATGTCCAAAGAAGACTGCATCCGCACCGAAGCCACCGTGAAGGACGTGCTCCCCGGCACAATGTTCCGCGTCGAACTGGCCAATGGCCACAGCCTCCTCGCACATATCTCTGGCAAGATGCGCAAGAACTTCATACGCATCGTGCCGGGTGACAAAGTCGAACTGGAGATGTCGCCCTACGATCTCACAAAAGCCCGAATCATCTTCCGCGAACAATGAGCGACACCACCCAACCCAACGGCAATCAGGATCATTTCGAGGCGTCCAAGGCGCACGCACGCGCGGCTGCGACCGAGATGCGGGACGCGGCGGAGGAGGCTGCGCGCGAATTCCGCGAGCGCGCCGGCGGCATCGCCGGCGAGTGGAAGGAAAAGGCGCAGGGCGTGCAGAAGGAAATCGAGGATTACGTCCGTGAGCATCCGACCAAGAGCATCCTCGGAGCGCTCGGCGTGGGGTTTGTGATCGGGCTGATCTTCCGGCGCTAGTGCCTGATGCCTTTTGCTGATGCCTGAAAAGGAACCATCGCCCGAGAACGGGACCGCGGGCGTGGTCGGCAGGGCGCGGACATTTCTCGCCGCGTGCGCGCAATACGCCTCGGCGCGGCTGCGGCTCGCATCGCTCGAAGGCCGCGAGGCCGCGGCGCACAGCTTCAAGCTGCTCATCATCGCCGGTGTCGCGATCGTGCTCGGCGCGTTCGGCTGGCTCTTCGCGTGCCTCGCCGCGGTGTTCCTGCTCGCGAAGGCATTCGGCGGCACGAATGGCTGGGTGTGGGCGGCGCTTGTGATGGCTGCGCTGCATTTCGCAGGAGTCATCGCGCTCGCGCTCGCGCTGAAATCAAGACTCGGCACAACGCTCTTTCCCATCACGACCGCCGAGCTTAAGAAGGATCAGGAATGGCTGGACCAGCAGAACACGACAAACTCGCAATCGTAGCCGAACTCGCGGCCGCGCGCGCACGGCTGTCCGCGACCGGCGAGGCGCTGCGCCGCAGCCTCGACGTGACGGCACGTGCGAAGGAAAACTTCCAGCGTCACAAGCCCGCGTGGCTCAGCGGCGCGGCGATTTTCGGCTTCGTGCTCTCGAAGCTGCCGTCGCGAAAAAAGACGGTCTTCGTCGAACAGACGACGGGCAAGGTGCTCGGCGCGGCAGGAAAACTTGGCGCGATCTTTTCCGCCGCAAAATTTGCGATGAATTTTGCACGTCCTTTTTTTTCCGACCTCGCAGGCGGAGGCCTTGCCGAGATCCTGAGACGCTTCCAGCGCCGGGGAAAACCCGGAGAACACGACGACACACCGAGGCCGTGATGCATGGTTTAAATTGATTTCAATCCGAAGCCCTCTAGCTGTCTCGCCGCTTTTCCCGAATCAAAATGGATCCGAACCACCCTCAGGAACCCGCTAGCGCCATGCCCGTCGCCGCCGTGGCCGTAGTCTCCGACATGCCGACGCATATCCCCGATCATGTGGACGACTACCTCCGCGAAGGGCAGGAGTCCGACGCGTCGGACATCCACCTCCCCGTGAATTGCCAGCCCACATGGCGGCGCTTCGGAATCGTGGAGCCGATCTGGCCCAGCGCCCCGATGCTCACCGCCGCGGACACCGAGCGCCTCGCGATGGGATTCCTCGACGCGGCGCAGCAGAAGCTCCTGCACGAGCGCGGTGATGTGGATTTTGCCTACGCGACCCCGATCGGGCGTTTCCGCGCATCCGTGGTGCGCCACCGGCTCGGGATCGACATGGTCTTCCGCATCATCAGCACGAAGCTGCGGACGATGGACGAACTCGGCCTGCCAAGCAGCCTGAAGATGCTCACGCAATATCAGAACGGCCTCATCCTCGTGACGGGCTCCGTCGGCTCCGGAAAGAGCACCACGCTCAGCGCGATGGTGGACTACGTGAACGAGACGCGGCACGACCACATCATCACGCTGGAGGATCCGATCGAATACGTGATCCCGTCCAAGAACTGCCACGTCACGCAGCGCGAAGTCCACACGCACACGAAGGGATTTTCGCACGCACTCCGCGGCGCGCTGCGTGAGGACCCGGACGTGATCATGGTCGGTGAAATGCGCGACCTCGAAACGATCCAGCTCGCCATCACCGCATCCGAGACGGGCCATCTCGTGCTCGCGACGCTGCACACCGGCAGCGCCGCGCGCACACTGGATCGCGTGCTCGATGTCTTCCCCACGGAGCAGCGCGATCAGATCCGCGTGATGGTCGCCGAATCTCTTCGCGGCATCATCTCGCAGCAGCTTGTCCCGCGCGCGGACGGCAAGGGTCGCGTGCTCGCGCTCGAAGTGCTGATGCGCACCGAGGCCGTCGCCGCGTGCATCCGCGACGGCAAGACATTCATGCTCCCCGGCGTGATGCAGACCGGCGGCAAAATGGGCATGAGGCTCATGGATGATTCCCTGCTCGAACTTTTCAACGAAGGCCTGATCACGAAGGAGGAATGCTACGCGCGCTGCGAGCAGAAGGCCGTCATGCGGCAGGCGCTCCTGAGTTGAGAGTTGAGGGTTGAGATGAGGAAAATCCCGCCTCTCCAATCTCAACATCCGTTCCGCAACTTTCATCTTTCTCTCAACACTCAACTTTCAACTCTCAACTCCTTCCCATGGCTTACATAGATCAGTTCTTCGAAGTCCTCGTGCAGGCGGGCGCATCCGATCTCCACCTTGCCGAGGGATCGCCCCCAAAGATCCGGCATCACGGCGAGATGAAGCCGATCCGCGAGGAACTGCTCACGCGCGAGGAGATGGCCTACATGATGAGCGAAATCTGCGGGCCGGAACGCTGGGCGCGGTACATGGACACCGGAGACCTCGACTTCGCCTATGAGATGAACGCGGACTCGCGCTTCCGCTGCAATTACCTCAAGCAGAGCAACGGCCTCGGCTGCGTCTTCCGTCTCATCCCGACGAAGATCATGACGCTCGAACAGCTCGGCATTCCCGAAGTCGTGAAAAGCTTCGGGCATCTGCGCGGCGGAATGGTGCTCGTGACCGGCCCGACCGGCTCGGGGAAATCCACGACGCTCGCGGCGCTGATTGACTACATCAATACGAACCAGACGCGGCACATCATCACCGTCGAGGAGCCGATCGAGTTCGTGCATGTGAACAAGAAGAGCATCATCACGCAGCGCGAAGTGCCCGAGCACACGCCGACATTTTCGCAGGGCCTGAAGGCATCGCTGCGCGAGGATGCCGACATCGTGCTAGTCGGCGAAATGCGCGACCTTGAGACCATCCAGCTCGCGCTCACCGCGGCGGAGACCGGCCTGCTCGTCTTCGGCACGCTGCACACGAACAACGCGCGCAAGACCGTGGACCGTCTCGTGGACGTGTTCCCATCCGACCAGCAGTCGCAGGTCCGCACGATGCTCGCGAATTCCCTGCGCGGAGTCGTCGCCCAGCTCCTACTGAAGCGCTGCGACACCGGCGGCCGTCTCGCTGTGAACGAAATCCTCGTCGTGAACACCGCCGCGAGTTCCATCATCCGCGAAGGTGCGACGCAGAAACTTCAGGACGTGCTCGTCGGCGGAAAGGGCGAGGGCATGCAGTTTATGGACGACGCGATCTGGAGCGTCATGCAGCAAGGCATGGTCAGCCCCATCGAGGCGTACATGAAGGCGATTGATAAGAACCGCTTCCGCATGTTCCTCGGGGATGATGCGGACAAGGTTTTGTAGCCTCGGACGCTGGATGTTGAACGTTAGAGCGTTAAACGTTTGACGTTGAGCCCCGCGCAGCGGCCTTTCGGTTTCCGGATGCGCGTCCTGTTCGCACCGCGCCTGCGGCGGGCCAAACGTTTAACGTCAAACGCTCAACGTCCAA
>BJFP01000203.1 GCA_014189875.1 Verrucomicrobiota bacterium
CATCGCCTGCTGCTCAGCGGGAGAAGCGGGTGCCGCAGCTTGCTGGCCTGCGGGCTGCGATGAAGGTTGCGCGGCCTGCTGCCCGGCAGGTTGGCCGGAAGGCTGCGCTGCATTTTCACCGGCGGGCTGTCCTGCGGGCTGACCGGCGGGTTGTCCTGCGGGCTGACCTGCTGGTTGTCCGGCTGGTTGTCCGGCTGGTTGTCCAGCGGGTTGTCCTTCCGGCTGTCCGGCGGGCGGTGCGCTTGCCTGCGCGCCCTGCGGCGGCGCGGGCTGTGCGGGCTGACCGCTTGCCTGATTGTTCAAAGCCTTGAGATCCGCTGCGAGTTGCGCGCTCGCCTCGCCGACCGGCGCTGCGGCTGCGGCGGCGGTCTTCGCCTCGTTCAGCGCCTTCTGCGCAGCGGGAACTGCGGTATCGGCAGTCGCTGCAATCTGCTCGCCGAGTTTCGCGAGTTGTTCGCCTGCGGGCTGGTTTCCGAGACGCTGCTCGTGACGTCCTGCGCGCGCGACCTCCGCGCCTGCGTCGGCGGCCTTCGCGGCGATCTGCTGCTGCTGCTGCGCGGCCTGTGCGAGCTGCGGATTTTGCTGCGCCATCGCACCGGCCTGCTGCGCGGCCTGCTGCGCGGCGGCCTCTGCTTGACGCGCCGCCTGAGCTGCAGCCTGCGCCTGCTTTGCGGCCTCACCGGCCTGCTGCGCGGCCTGCTGATTTGCGGGCTGCTGGTCGCCGCCTTTCGCCGCGGCCTGTTGCGCATTTGCCTCCGCCGCTTGCGCGTCGTTCGCTGCTGCGTCGGCTGCCTTCGCAGCGTCACCCGCCTTGTTCGCCGCCTGCTGCGCGGCCTGTGCGGCCTGCTGCGCGTCGCCGGTTGCGGCGGCTTTTTCCGCGGCCATCGCAGCCTGTTGTGCATCCTGCGCGGCGGCACCGGCTTCGTTTGCCGCCTTCGCAGCCTGTTGCGCGGCCTGCGGATTTGCGGCGCTGTTTGCCTGCTGTTCCGCAGTCTGCGCGGCTTTCTGTGCGGCCTGCGCTGCTTGCGCGGCCTGCTTCGCTGCATCCGCCGCCTTGTTCGCGGCCTGCTGCACCGCTGCGTTGTCCGGCTTCGAGGGTTGCGCATTCGCCATCGCAGCAGCGTCGTTCGCGGCGGCCTGTGCGAGATTCTGCGCCTGCTTGGCGGCCTGCGCGGCCTTGTCCGCCTGCTGCGCGGCCTCTGCGGATTTCTCGCCGGATTTTTGGTTTGCCGCCTCCGGCTCGGCACCCTCGGCCGCGGCCTGCGGCGCGTTCGCCTGCGCACTGGCCTGCGCCTGCTTCGCATCGGCGGACGCCTGCTCGGCCGCCTTCGCCGCTTCGCCCGCCTTGTTCGCGGCCTGCTGCGCGGCCTTCGCCGCTTCCGCTGGAGTGTTCGCCTTTGCCATCTGCTCTGCGGCCTTCACGGCCTCCTGTGCGTTTTGTGCGGCGGCAGCGGCTTCGTTCGCGGCTTTCGCGGCCTGCTGTTCGGCCTGCGGGTTGCCCGCAGTCTTCGCTTCCTGCTTTGCGGACTCGGCGGATTTCTGCGCGGCCTGCGCGGCCTGCTCCGCTTGCTTCGCGGCCTCGGCTGCATTTTTCTGCGCGGCCTGCACCTTCGCTGCCTCCTGCTTCGCCTGCTCACCGACCTGCTGCGCGACCTTGTTCTCCTGCTTCGCGGCGCTCTCTAGTTTCTGGCCGGCGTCGGCGAGCGTGTCCTTTGAAATCGTGCTCAGCTCCTTCTGCATCGCGGGATTCTCCGGCACCTTGGCTTCGAGTTCCTTGAGCAACTGCGCAGGATCCTTCTGCGCCATCTCGGCGAGCATCTGCGCGTGCGCCTGCTGCGCGTCGAGTTGCTCCTTGATGCCAAGTTCCTTCTCCGCCTCGCGCATTGCCGCGCGCGTGTCGTCGGCGAGCTTGCCCTGCTCCATTTTTTCAAAATGTTCCGCGATCTGCTTCAGCGCGTCGGCGAGCTTCTGCTGCTGCTCGACTGCGCGAGCGAGGTCGGCCTTCTGCTGCTCCGGTGCGGCTGCCGCTGCATCCTGCAACGCCTGCTCCGCGCGCGGCGGCGGATCCTTCAGCATTGCGAGCGCGTCGTCAGCATCGCGCATTTTCTCGCGTTGATCCTTCTGCAAAATGTCCTGCTTGTTCGCCTCCGCGCGAACGAGATCCTTCAGCGTCTCGACCTTCTGGTTGAGATGCTGCTGCTGCGCGATCTGCTTCTCCGCCTCCTTCTTCGCGTCCTCGGGATTTTTTTCCTTCGCGGTCTCGGCGCGCTTCTCGGTCTCCTTCTTCACCTCGGTCTGCTCCTTCGCGAGCGCCGCGGCGAGCTGGCTCACGCTCGGCGAAAGTTTCGCCAGCCGCATGCGTGCGTCGGCCATCGCCTTGCGGAAAAGATCGAGCGCCAGCTTCGCCTGCCCGGCGAGCTGCTCGGCATCCTTCCGCGCGGTCAACGGAAGGTGTTCAAAATTCGCGCGCCCGCCCATCTCGCGCTCCATCGAGCGCCAGCCTTCGAGCTGCTGCGCCTTCAGCAAAATCTGCTGCGCATCCGCAAACACCTTCGTCAGTTCCACGTCCGCCTTCGCAGGCTTCGCTCGCGAAAGTTCGCCGGGGATCTCCCGCATCCGCGACTCCAGCCAGCGCCAGTCGCGCGGCGCGTCCGTGCGCGACGCGAGATCGCGCAGCTCCCAACGCTCGCTCGATGCGAGCTGCGTGAAACCCTCCATCGCCTCCTGCAAATTGTGCCCGCTCTCCAACACGCGGAAGATCGCATCCATCTCGTCCAGCTTCGCGCGTATCTCTGCGGCGTCCGTGCCGGGCGCGATAGCGTGCAGCGCCTGGATCGCCGCGACCGTCTGCCGCACGTCGGACACAAACTGATTGTCCGCACGATGGCGGATTTCCTCGAGGTCGCCGTTCGTCTTGAAAAGTTCCGAGCACACTTTCCACCGCACATCGGCGAGCAGCATGCGGACCTCCGCCGTGAACGTCTGCTCCTTCGCGATCGGCTCCAGCGATTCCGTGAGTTTCGTCACCGCCGCATACGCCGGCCCGGCCTCGTTCGCCGCATCGCGCATCAGCGCGACAGGGCGCAGGCCGAGTTCGCGATTCCAGTCGTTGAACCCGCGCGCAGTCACCTCGATCACGCGGTTGAATTCCCCGAGCTTCAACATCGCGAGCTTGATCGCCTCACTCTTATAAGTGCCATCTTCCGACGGGAACGCCTTCATGAGCTCCTCGCGGCTCTTCGCGAGCATGAGCGCCGCGGTCTTCGAACGCTCCTTTCCGACCCCACTGCGCCTGCCCATCACCGTGAGGATGTCCTCGATGGCCTTCGTCTGCGAAGCCGTCACCTTGAGCCTGCTAGAAAGCGACGCCCACTGCATCTCGTTCGTGCCGGATGCGACCGCCATCTCCATCAGCCGCTTCCGCTCGCGCATGAGGATGACGCCATTCTCCGCGAGCACTGCGGTCTCCTCGGAAAGTGTGATCGCCTCCGCCAGCGACTCGGCGGATTTCGCACGGCGCGAGACATCCGCGGATGCCTCCAGCGCGGCCGCCTGCAGCTTGCGCGCGGCGGGTGAAAGTGTGATCGCCCCGGCTTCCGCACGCGCGATTTTTGCCGAGCCAAATCCCATGCGCGCCAGCTCACGGCCAAGCATCACAAGTTCCGCTGTCAGATGCCCGCCCTTCGCCTCGCGCAGCGCGGTACCGAGCGCCGTCCACGCCTCGGTGAATTTCCCGTCGAACTCCGTCGCCGCGCCCGCGATCGCCATGCCCGACTGCTTCAGCGCCGCCTCGTCCGCGCCGCTGGCGGACTCGTTCGCCTTGCGCACCGCAGAGTGAAACTGCGAGGCATTCTCCGCGAGCGCGCGCACGCTGTCGTTCAGCGCGCGCAGCGAATCGAGCGCCTGCACGCGCCGCATCTCAAATCCCGACGCCGTAATCGTCACTTGCAGCGGACGCGACTCCGCCTTGCTGCCCTTCAAATCCGTCGCGACCAATTTCATCGTCAGCAAATCGCCCGGCTTCACGCCCGCCTGGAAAAGATCCCACTTGTCCCCGATGCGGAACTGCTTGCCCGGCTTCTTCGCGAGCACGGTTTCATTCCAGCCGCCGGAATTGATCTTCACGAGCCGCGACACTTTCGCGAGGCCGAGGTCGTCCGTCGCGGTTCCGCTGATGTCCACCATCTCGTTTGCGGGAAGAATCAGATCGGTCTTGGGCTTCTCGATCTCCACCGAAGGCAAAAGATCCGCCTCCGCGCGGATTTCATTTTCGGGCGAAAACTTGTTTTCAAATCCCGTCTCCGCGCCCGTGAGATGCACTCGGTAGCTGCCGCTCGCGTTCATCGTGATTTTTCCCGCGAGCAATCCGTCCGCACCCGCGGTGAGCACCACGGTGCTGCTCGTCTTGCCCTGCTCGACGAGCAGGTCCGCGCGCTTCACGGGCTGGTTTGTCTTCAGCTTCAGCTCGACCTCCGTGCCTTCGAGCGCGGCAAGCGCGCCGTCCTTTTCCGTCACACTGCGGTCGGGCATCTCGCTGTATTTTGGAAAGTGGAACGTCTTTGCAAATTCCGTCACGTAGGGCCTCTCGCGCGCATCGAGCAGATACTTCCGCGTGAGCGCGTCGCCGGCCTTGATGCGATACCGCACGCTCGCACGGCTCACCTGCACGGTTGCCGCGAAACGATCATTTCCCAGCGGCTCCATGTCCATCACCTGCCAGCCACCGGTGTCGCCCATCGTCTCGATCCGCGCGCGGTTCGCGGGCTGGCCCGTGAGCAAAATCTCCACACGCACCGTGTCGCCCTGCGGCACGATCCGGTCGCCGCCCTCGGGCAACTGCACGACCACCTTCGTGCGCGACACGCGCTCAAGATTTGCCCACGGCGCGAGCGCGCGCAGCAACAGCGTCCGAAGGCTCCAGCCGCTTGCAAACATCATCGCGACCGCTGCGACACCGATGGCAAACGCCCATCCGATCGTGCGTCGGATCAGCGAGACAGGCAGCAGCGACTTCATCTCCACGCCGCCCATGCGACGCGCGACATCTGCCTGCAACAGCGCACGGAATTGCTCCGAATCAAAGACCTCGCCAGGCGTGCGACCGAGTTCCACCGCCGAGAGCAAATCCTCACGCAGCCCTGGCTCCGCGTGCTCGATCAGCCGCGCAAGCTGCCGCTCGTCGGGCGCGTGCAGCAGTTGCCGCAGACATTGCCGCCACAGCACCACGAGCACCGCGAGATACGCCGTGCCGCTCAGCGTCCACCGCGCCCACTCGGGCAGCCTCCAGCTCAGATCCACGCGCGCAACCACGAGCATCGTGAGCACGAGCGCCGCGATCGCGGCGAGCACTCCCTTGATGGTGATGAGCCGCCTGCGCCGCCGCGCAAATGCGTTCAGCTTTTGTGAAATCAGCGGGTCGAGGTTGGCGCTCATAGGTTTGGTCGGGTTCTGCAAATCGTATCGGAAGACTACCCGCTGACCAGCCTGCGCTTTGACCATCCCGCGCTCAGCGACGGCAGACTGTTTTTCAGATTGCTGGTCTGAAACATTAAGTGGATCAAAACGGCGAGAAGGCCATGGCGCTTGTTACGCAGTTCGGATTGCTTCAACGCATATGCGTTGAAGTCATGTCCACTTATTGATTGTGCGGCCTTCACTGTCGGTGAATGCGCCGCTGATGATGAAGAATAAATCGAACAATAACCAAATTCCGCTAACGATTAACAGCCACGGAATGCCGAAGAAGAGCAACACAAACGCAATGAGGAAGAAGACTCCCGTGCCAACTTTGCCAACGTAAAATCGATGTGCACCTAAACCGCCTAGGATGAAGCAGAGTAAAAAAGCGGGAAGAATTCGCAGGGAAGTTTCGGTAAGCTTGCGCCGCACACCAGCAGCGGTGGAGCCACGAACTAGAGTCGAAGTGTTAGATGGCAGCATGAAAAGGACCACCACAACGATCACTCCCAGGCCGACCCCAGTCCACACCCACGGATTCTTGAGCAGCGGATTCCCATGCACGATCGAATCCGACACCGATCCCAGCCCCGGCGTGATCACCAGTCTTTTCGGCGCTGACGGCTCCGTGATTTCCTTCACCTTGTCCCCGAGCACCGACGCGACCGGCACTTCCTCGGCCAACGGAGGGAGTCCCTTGCGGTCGCGGTCCAGTTGCTCGCGCAATTTTGCCGCCGCCGCGATTTGCTCCGCCGTCGCCTTCGCGATTTCCGCCTCGAACGCGGCATTCTCGACCTTGCGTTTCGCCTTTTCCTCGGCGGCGATCCGATCCTCCTCGGCCTTTTTCTTCGCCGCCGCCTCCTTCGCCGCCCGCATCGGCGCCTCGTCAGCCTCCTTCTCCGCGTCGGCGATGCGCTTCATCTCCGCCTCCCTCGCGGCTTTGCGCGCGGCGGATTTCTCCGGCGTCCAGCCGACTTCGGCCTGCATCGCAGGCGGGAGGAAATCAAAGTCAATCAGCGCCGTGCCATCGCTGTGCGTGACAGTCACGGCATCGGCCAGAACCTTCTTCACCACCACACCCTTGAACGTCCCGTCCGGCGTGGTGATGTCTATGGCGTTGCCCGCTGCGGCGAAGAAGACGAGCAGTGAAAGAGTGAGGAGGATCGCTTTCATTCCCGCGAAAATACAAGCGAGCATCATGAAAGCACACATTTTTTCACCGGTGGAAAAACCGCGGCAACGTCCGACTTCCACCATTCGATGTATGAGAGCGCCGCGCAGCGGCGTCGCGATGTCACGACGCGCATTCAAATCCGCACCGGACCTGCGGCGGGCCAACCGTTTAACGTCCAACTTTTAACGTCCAACTTTTAACGGACAGCGGCTGAACGCCGGGCCGAACATTGGACGTTGGATGTTGAATCTTCCTCCCACGCCTCTACGTTCCGCGCCCGATGTCGTGCTCCAAGATCGATCCCGCGCTCCATCAGGCCCGCAAGCCTGATTGGATCAAGGTGCGCCTGCCCAACAACCCGGTCTTCTTTTCCACGAAGGCACTCATCACCGATCTGCGCCTGAACACCGTCTGCGAAAGCGCGCAGTGCCCGAACCGCTGGGAATGCTGGAGCAGCGGCACCGCGACCTTCATGATCGCCGGCGAACGCTGCACGCGCGCGTGCGGCTTCTGCGCGGTGACCACGGCAAAACCGTTCGCGCTGGAGGACGACGAGCCCGCTCGCGTGGCCGAGGCAATCCGCCGCATGAAGCTCAAGCACGTCGTCATCACCGCCGTCGCGCGCGACGATTTGAAAGACGGCGGTGCGCTGCATTTTGCAAAGACGATCGAGGCTGTGCGCGAAGCCGCGCCGGAGATCGTCATCGAGGTGCTTGTGCCGGACTTTCACGCAAAGGAGGAATGCCTCGCGCTCATCGCCGAAGCGCGCCCGCACATTTTCAATCACAACATCGAGACCGTCGAGCGCCTCACGCCGATGGTGCGTTCGCGCGCAAAATACGCGGTGAGCATGAAGGTGCTGCGCCGCATGAAGGAGATCGCGCCCGGCATCGTGACAAAGAGCGGCCTCATGCTCGGCCTCGGCGAGACGGAGCCGGAGATTTTCCAGACGATGGACGACCTGCGCGAACACGGCGTGCAGCTCCTCACCATCGGGCAATACCTGCGCCCGAGCGCACAGCACCTGCCGGTCCTCGAATACGTGCATCCCGACACATTCAAGCTCTACGAACGCATCGCTTACGACAAAGGATTCGAATTCGTCGCCAGCGGCCCGCTCGTGCGCAGTTCGTATCACGCCGCCGACTACGACCCGCGCACGCGCCACAACTTGAAGTGACGCGGCGCGCAGCCTGCTAATCCTCGCCGCATGACAGCCCAGCCCACTGCCACCCGCGCGAACGTCGCCGCGCTCATCCCGAGCTATTTCGAGGAAAAGCACATCCGCGAAGTTGCCTCTGCGACAAGGGCGCAACTCGACCTCGTGCTCGTCGTGGACGACGGCTCAACCGATCGCACAAGCGACGAAGCCCGCGCCGCGGGAGTCGAAGTCATCCGGCACGAAAAAAATGCCGGCAAAGGTGCGGCGATCAA
>BJFP01000204.1 GCA_014189875.1 Verrucomicrobiota bacterium
CGGATGCCTGCGAAAGTTCACCGACGCCCCTCCATGATGGCGGCATCACAAACGAACCGGGCTTAGTGCCCGCAGCGGGCAAGCCCGAATCCGGCACCAATCCGCCGGCGATAATTCCGTTCGGCACATTCGGAAGTTGCACCGCCGGCATGTTCGGATTCATGCCGAGATGGTTCGGTCCCGTGATCGCAGCGGCACGGGCCGCCGTCTGCATCGCCTGCACGGATTGCAATGCGCGCGTCGTCCGCGCCATCGCATCCATCGCATTCGCACGCGCCTGGCTCGCCACCGCCCCGCTTGATGCGCCGGTCGCGATGCCCTGCGCGCTCGGCACGGAATTCCCGCCGCTGCCCCCGCGCAGAATGTCGCGCCCGTTTGCAGTCAGCGTGATCGCGAGCGTGACGCACACACCGAGCGCCGCGGAGAATCGGAACAGGCAGCGCGGGGAGTTCCGCCTTCGCGCGAATGGACGCGCGCAAATTCTCTGTTCCTGATGCTCGCTGTGTCGCTGGCGTTGCGGGTTCACTCGGAATTTTGGGTTTGGCCGAACACTAATCTTTCGGACGGCGCGTATCAGACGGCGCGGCCTTGGGCTTCTTCGATGCCTCTTGTGAAGATTTCGCGACAGGCGTTTCGCCCACGGCCTTGATCCGCTGCTCGGCGATCTTGCCACCGTATTCCTCCACAAGCGTCTCCAGCTTCGCACGCGTGATGCCCACGAACGGCTCACGCGACGTGATCGCCGTGCCGAATCCGAACTTCTGATACCGCGTGAGAATCTCGTTCCCGATCTCGAACATCTTCCCGTTCTTCGTGCGCTGATCGGCGACGATGCGCTTCAGCAGGATGTTCTCTGCATCGAGCTTGCTCCGCGCCGCCTCGGTCTTGCGCGCAAGGTCCGCAACCTTGGTCCCGAAATCCGTCGCCTTCGCAAGCTCCGCCTGCTTCTGCGCGAGTTCGGCTTCCTTCTCCGTGATCTTGGTTCGCAGCGTCTCGCCTTCCTTCTTCGCCCGCTCAGTCTCCGTGGTGAGATCCTTGTCGAGTTTCACGACTGCCGCCGCGCTGACTTTCACCTTTTCCTCGAGCGCCGCTTTTTCGGTCTGGAGTGTCGCTTTCTCCGTCTCAGCCGTCCTGAGCTGGCCTGTCACTGACTTGATCTGTTCGCGCAGCCGCGACTCGACGGATGGCGCGCTGGCGTTCTGAGCCGCAAGCGGCGCGGCGAACGCGAAAAGAGCGAGAGCGAAAAATGCGTGGAGTTTCGTGGTCATGGCTTAAAATTTTCCTCCGAAATCAATCATGATGATGTCCGACTTCAGCGGCGGGCCTGCGATCTCGCTCGCGCTCATCCAGCGCATCGAGATCGACGTCCGTGCGGATGTGGCGTAGCTGCCGAAGAGCGTGAAGCCCTTCACGTTCGTGCCGCCAAAGCCGAACACCGAGTCGTTAAAGCCGTCCACGACCGCGTCGGACTCGATGTGGCGGTAGCTGACGCCGGCCTGCCAGTCGCCGCGTTTCTCGAAGACGGGCTTGCCCGCGCGCAATGCAAGCAACCACGCGGTGTCGCCACCCTCGTAGGAGCCGTTCGGGTTCGCGGCGGTCACGGTGCCGCGGTTGTTCACGGCCTTCCTCTCGATGGCCGCCCGATCCCAGCCGAGGTTCTTGATGTAGTCGCCGATGAGCGAGATCTGGACGGGCTCGAAGCCGTTGTAGTCCAGGCGGCCCGAGAACACGAGCGGGCGGAACTTTGAGGCGAGGCCGAAATACTGCCACTGGTTGATCGTGCCGAAGTTGTTCGACGCATCCGGGATGATGTCGCGCAGCGCCATGGAGGTGTTGCCCTTTTGCGCAAAGGAAGGGCGCGTCTCGTCCGTGTCGCCCTGGTCCAAGATCGAGAGCGGTGTGAATGGCGTGGATTTTCGCCCCTCGACGCCGTCAAAGTGGAAGTAGCCGACGGCGATTTTTACATCCAGACTGTCCTTCGGCTTGAACTCCACGCCGAGCTGTCCGCCGTAAAGATACTTGTCCACGCTCTTGAACTTCGCGGGTGAATTCGACGCGAAATTGAAGTCGGTATTGAACACCGGGAACGCGCCCACAGTGCCGAAGGGCGTGATGCCTTTCGTGATCTGATAGCGCCCGCTTAGGGCGATGCCGTCGAAGCCGAGGTCGTCGTCCCACATCACATCGCCTGCTCCGAAGAACGGATTCTCGAAACGGCCGAGGAGCGCGGTGAGGTGACGGTTCGGATCCTCACCCAACTCGTACTTCAGGAATGCGCGTTCGAGCCAGATGGCGTACTTGCTGAAATTGCCGCCCTGCGCCTGGTTCGCGAGGCCGATCGTCTGGTTCACGGAGACCGGTGAATTGTTCTGCCCGGTCGCGAACCGCACGCCCGCGGTCCAGCCCTCGCCCATGTCCACTTCCGCGCTCATGCGCATGCGGAGGCGGAAGCGCGTGCGGTCCTGGTCCACATTGAGCTGCGGCGAGAAGACGGTGCCTGCGATATCGAACGGCTGGCCGGTGTTGATCACGTTGAAATTCGGGAACGCACCGGTGTTGTCGTTGCCAGCGGGGAAGCTGTCGAATTCCGAGCGGATGCGGATGTCGCCCTTCACGCGGAAGCGCGTGATCCACTCGGGGAGCCCCTTCGGCAGCGCAGTGCCCTGCGTCTTGGCTTCCGCTGCGAGTTCCGCGCGCAGGTCGTCCTTGATCTGCTTCTTCACCGTCTCGGGAATGTAAGTCACGCGCAACGCGTCATCGAACATCGGATCGAGATTTGGGATGACCTTCCTCGTCACCGCTTCCTGGATGACCATCTGTGTCGCAATCTGCGCATCGTCGCGCACTTGGTTGCGGGCGATGACCACATCCTGCTCCGACTGCGCGATCAGATCCGCCGCCTCTTCCTTGTCCAGCAGGCCCTTTTTGACCATGCGGTTGATGAGGTTGATCGTCACGTTCGACGTTGCCCTGTCCTTGCCGAGGAGGCTCATCGTATCCAGCTCCGCCGGCGCAGGCACGGCCTGCACGGGCAGCTTCGGCTTTCCCTCATCCGCCGCAGGCGCGGCGGCGTCGGCGGCTTTCAGCGCTGCGGCCGTCGCCGGTTTTTCCGCAGCGGGCGCTGGTGCTTCAGGCGGTTTCGCGGGCGTGTCCTGCGCCATGCTGGTTGCGCAAAGTGTGGATGCCACCGCGAGGACGATGCGCGGGTTGAGCTTGTGCTTTTCGTGAGCCATTCAGTTTTTCCTCAGTGTTTCCTGTCGTTGTGAATTAATTGGGACGTCGCGCGGTGATGCGCATGATGATGGGCGTCGGCATTCCTTCCGGGGGCGGTTCGGACATCTGGATGCCCGTGAGAATCTCGTCGCGGATGAGCGCATCGAGCGCGCTGTCGCCAGTGGAATTGTTGAGCTTCGCACGCGTGATGCGGCCGGTGACATCGGGCCACACGCGCACCTCGATCATCATGCCTGCCTTGCGCGTGCGGGCGTTGCCTTCGAGCGCCTGCTGGATGCGCGACTTCACCTTGCCCGCGTATGCGCTGCGGCGCATCGCGTCGGCATTTGCGGCGCTGCGCTGCGCAAAGACTCCGCTGCCATTTCCTGACTTCAGGACCATGCCCGTGTTGCCGCTGCCCTTCAGTGCGGTCTCAACTTGTGGCGTCGGATCGGGCGGCGCGTCCTCCTGCTTTTCCTCCACGACCATCTCCTCCTTCTTCACTTCCATCGGCGGCGGGGGAGGCGGTGTCGCGATCGGCGGCGGTGTCGGCTGAGCGACGGTGGTGACCATCATCACCTCCTGCTTCGGCGGCGGCGCGGAAGATTTCCCAGAGAGCGACTTCGCGACAAATCCGATGCCCGTCGCGAGGATGATCCCGGCAATGACCGGCAGGCGGTATTTTTGGAACGCCGTTTTTTCCTCCTCCTGATCGTCCCAGGCCGAATGCGCGGGCGCGGCCTTCGGCTTGGAAAGCGTGGCCGTGTTGCCGGGGTCGTGTGCGTGTTTGGTGTCTTCGAGTTCGGTCTTCATTTGCTTGCGTTCTTAGTCGCGAGTCCGACCTGCGTGATGCCGAGCTGACCGGCCACATTCAGCACGTCCATGATGCCCTGGTAATTCGTCGTCGCGTCGCCCTTCACCACGACCTGCATCATCGGGAACGCCGCCTTTGCCGAGCCGAGCCGGCTCTCAAGATCCACGAGGCTCACCTGCTGGGTGTTGAGGTAAAACTTGCCATCCTTGCTCACGGTGATCGCCTGGAGCTTCTGCCCTGCGAGGCTCTTCGCCGCGCTGCTGCCCTCGGGCAGCGCGACCTTCAGGCCCTGCACGGACGCCGTGCACATGAGGATGAAAATCACGAGCAGCACGTAAGCGAGATCCAACATCGGCGTGATGTTGATGTCGTCGTATGGCTTGTCGTCCTGGACTTGCATGGCGTCAGCGTTTTGAGGCTTTCGTGGCGAGTCCGACTTGGCTGATGCCGAGTGTCGCGAGCGTGTTCAGCACCTGCACGACGGTCGCGTATTGCGTGAGGCTCTCGCCTTTCACCACGACCTGCACCGCAGGATTCGCGGCCTTCGCCTGCGCGAGCTGCGCGCGGAGCTGCTCGATGGTCACCTCGACGTTGTTCAGCGCGATCTTGTTCTCCGGCGAAATCCCGATGGACTGGATTTTGTTCTTCGAAGGCGTGCTCGACGACGCGCCGCCGCGCGGGAGGTTCGCCTTGATGCCCTGCACCGTGGCTGTGCACATGAGGATGAAAATCACGAGCAGCACGTAAGCGAGATCCAACATCGGCGTGATGTTGATGTCGTCGTATGGCTTGTCGTCCTGGACTTGCATGGTGTCGCCTCAGCCGCAGTTTGGAGTCTGTCGCCCACTTTGAAGCGCATCTGGAATGAGCACCAACGGTGCGCAAACAAGCCAGCCCAGGGTAGGCGAGGAACGAGTGCCGCCCTGGGTTTTGCGTTCAATAAATACAAAGCCCTGGAGGGGCGGCACACATTGTCTCGCCCTTTCAGGGCTTTGTCCTTGAGGGACCGTCTTCCCAGGGCGATGCCCTGGGCCGGCTTGTGGCCGGGCCTTTGGCCCTCGATACATCGTCGTTTGAAAGTGCATGAGAGGCCCTAGTCTTTCTTCTCCTTGTAAAATTCCGCCATGCGCGTGACGAACTCATCAATGAAGATGTGCATGTCGTCCTTCGCGTCCTTCACGCGGGAGAGGATGTAATTGTAGCCGAAGAGCGCTGGAATCGCGACGGCCAAGCCGGCGACGGTCGCGAGCAGCGCGGCGGCGATGCCCGGCGCGATGGCGTTCACATTCACCTCGCCCGCGGCGGCGACCGCGGCGAAGGTGATCATCACGCCGACGACCGTGCCGAGCAGCCCGAGGAACGGGCCACCGGAAATGCAGATGGTGAGCATCACGATCAGCTTGTTGATTTTCTGTGTCTCGCGGACGAGACCGCCATCGAGGCTTGCGCGCACCGACTGGATCGAACGACCCGAGAGGCCGCGCTCGACGCCACGCTTGCGATCTTCCTCGATGCGGTGCCGTACTTCCTCCACGCCGATGTGGTAGATGCGATAGACGGAGGAATGGCGGATCTTCTTCGCCGTCGCGGCGGTCAGTCGCCCGCCGAGCGTGCGCGTCTTTTCCGGGTCGCCGCCGGCATCGAGCACCGTGAGGTCGGACACCACGTCGCGCCATTGCTTCATGAAGACCTCGTTGCCCGAGGAGATGCCGTTCAGGTAGCGCACCTTGTTGACCATCACATACCAGCTAATCACCGCCATGATCGCGAGGATGATGATGACCAGCCAGCCGTCGAACGTGAGGTTGCCAATGATGACTCCGAATGTCCCGCTCTTCAGCCAGCTCAGCCAGTCCGTCGGCTGCTCGACGTCGGCGAAGGTGAGCGTCTTCGCGACCTTCTCGCCGCTCTGCGAAAATGCCGCGAGCTGGATGAAGCCGACGGGGCGCGCGACTTTGTGGATTTGCAATTCGTCGAAGTCGCCGGTGAAGCCGCCGCCGAGAGTGATGTTGCTGTTCAGCGCCGGAAGTCCCGCGCCGACTGCGGCGGCGAGTTCGCCGTTCACGTAGAGCGTCGTCTTCGCGCCGTCGCATACGAGTGCGAAGTGCGCCCACTGTCCCGGTGCGAGCGCCTCCTTGCCGGCACCACGCTGGCCGTTGATCTCGACATACGGCGTGCCTGCATTTGCGCCGATCACGAGCGAGCTTCCGCCTTCCTTGCGGCTGAAAATTTCCGCATCCGCCTTCGGTGCGCCGGGCTTCACCCACGCGCTGATCGTGAGCGGCGCATTCGCGCTCCACACGAGCGATGCGGATGCGACGATGTTCACTGCATTCTTGCCATTGAAGCCGATGCCGCCGCCGCTGATGCCTTCCGCCCGCGTGCCGGGATTTTCCGCGACGTTCGCATTCTTCGTCGCGTCCGCTGCGGGCGCGCCGCTTTCGGTGAAATGGAACACGAGCACCGTGTCCGCATCGTAGCAGGCGCGGGAGTCCTCGGACTTCACGGCCTTCGGATCGCTGGAGCCAAAATACATCCAGAACGAATTTTTCGCGCCCGGCTTGAGGTCGGGCACCTTCACCCACACGAGCGCCTCGCCCATGAGCGAGTCGAGTTTCTCGACGTGGTGCGGCAGCACCGTCTTGTCGTCCTCGGACACGAAGCGCAGATCGCCGAGATCCTCCTTTGCGGAAGCGAATGTGAAAGTCGCATCGTAGAGCCGCAGCAGCACCGTCGCGCCGCCGACGGGCTCGGTGATGTTCGCGCCGCTGGCCGAGGCATCCACGGTGATTTTTTTCCGCGATGTCCACGCCTTGTCCCACCATGGTCCTCCAGCGAGCGCGCTGGAGCAGAGTGCGAGGAACGCCACTGCGCCGAGCAGTGTGCGGATGAAATTGGCCGTCTTGTTTCGTGCGATGTCCATGGTGATTTTTTAAAAGTCCGCCCAGAGCCGGAAGTTCACGCGCGCCTCATGCACGCTGGTCTCCCCGATCGCCTTGAGCGGCAGAGCCAGCTCGGCGATGGCGTGAAAGTGTTTGTTGAGCTGCAGCTCCGTCCCGAGCCCGAAGCTCGCGAGCTTGTAGCTCGATGTCTGCTGCGGCAGCGGCTTGTGCAGCGTGATCGTGCCAGCGTCGAAGAACGTGTAGAAGCGCCACTCGTTGCCCGTGCGATCTTCGGGCTTCTTTGCATCGCCGCCTTTGCGCACTTCGCGCAGCAGCGAGGGCGTGCGCAGCTCGACGGTGCTGAAAATCGCGTTGTCGCCCACGGCTTCCGCCTCGATGTAGCCGCGCACGGTGCCCATGCCGCCGCCCGCCGCCTGCTCGCTGTTCACGAGCGGCTGGTCGGATGCCTGACCGTGGACTTTCAGGAACAGCTCCCAGTCCTTGCGCAGCTTCGCCGTGTGCGCGACTTCGCCGCGGAAGTAGAAGAAGTTTCCATCCGAGCCGAAGCGGTTGCGATCCAGCGCGGCAACGCTGCTGCCGAGGCCGCGCAAGTTTGCCGTCACGCCCGCGCTCATCTCGGTCGTGCCCGTCACCTTGTCCTCCTTCTTGCCGTCCACGATGGTTTCCTTTTTGTGAATCCACGTCCCGTCCCACGAGAAGCTCACGGGGAAATACGTGACGGGCGTCACGTCGCTCAGCGTGCCGGTGTTCAGCGTCTGGTTGAATTGCTTGTAGTCGAAGCCCGCGCTGAACGAATGGAAGAAATTGTCCGAGCCCGGCAAAGTCGCGATGCCCCGCACGCCGAGGATCTCACCTTTGCCGAGCACCGTGGAGCCACCGAGCGAGGAGACGTTGCTGTCCTGCTTCGTGTAGCTCACGAGCACGCTCAGCCAGTCGGGATCGGTGAAGCGCCAGATGTAGAAGCCGGAAAAGACCTTCACCTCGCTCTGGTTCTCCGGCGAGACCTGCAAGGAGCCGCCGATGGTGTGGCCGAGCTGCCAGAGGTTCGCGTAGCTCAGCGAGGCGTTCACGCGCAAGGCGGTCGTGTTCGGGGCGCGGCGGTTGTTCA
>BJFP01000205.1 GCA_014189875.1 Verrucomicrobiota bacterium
TGCCCGACTGGGCAGCCGTCGCGTTCGTGGCGGCGAGGCTTTCGATTTGTGCACGGAGCGGACCAGTCCCGTGGAGTTCCCCGATGAATCGCGGGGGAATGCCGGATTCCCCCACAGCGGCTCCGAGCAATGCGCCGACGACTGCGCCGCGGTGGCAATTGTCGCCGCCGACGTTTGCGTTGGCGATGACGCCGGATTCGAAATCCCCGGCATATTTCCAGGCGAGGTAAAGGGATGCCGGGAACGCATCTGCGATGTAGCAGGCGGGGCTCACGCGAAGGCCAATGACGACTTCATCCGGCTCGCGCGACCATTGCTCGGCTTTGCGTTTGGAAAACCAATCCGCTCCGTGCTGGAAGATCGCCGTGCGGAGATCGCCACCCGCCGCGGTATCGCAGAGGATTTGCGCGAGAGCGTCGCCGGCGGCGAGGACTTCATCGCTGCGATGGGTGAGCGTGATGTGCTCGCGCACCGCAGCGCGGGCGGCCTTCGCATCCGAGGCGAGGAATGCGCACAGGATGCCCACATGCGCGAGGCCACCGATGTGGATGTCGCTGCCAGCGCATTTGCGTGGAGCGGTGCCTCGTGCGTAAGCGGTGAAAAATTTCCGGTGGCACTCTTCCACATAGGTGTCGCGATGCTGGCCGGGCGTGAGCATGAACTCGGTGTATCGCTGGAGATAGCCGTCCGGTTCGTAGCTGCCTCGCGCGACGAGCGACTCCATGAGCACTTTCGCGAGCTGGAGATTGAGCGTGTTTTCACCGGCGCGAAGGAACTGATGGTAGTGAATGTCCCGCCTGCCCCAGTATTCCGCCTGGTCGTGGAGGATTTCGCCGCGCGCGTTCAGCGCGGTGTATTCCGAGCGCCAGAGGATGCTGCCGGGATGCGGATTCCGGGGAGGGACATAGTCGCGCACGATGCCGTAGTCCCGGTGGAGCGCCGCCCGATCGTAATACCAATGGACCGGCATCGCCAGCGCGTCGCCGATGAAGGACCCCCATGCCATGCCGTGAAGTGAATCGCTCATTGCAATTTCACCGGGAGCGGCGCGGTCGCGGCTGCCGCGCGGCGTTTGAATCCGGCCAAAATGAGATCCGTGGATCGAAAGCCACGATTGATCTCCAATCCAAGCATTCGCCAGTGGTGCGCGTGCAGATCGAATGGCACGCGGATCCGCTCATCGAAATCCGTCGGCCACAAGACGCCGCCGACGCTGCGGAAATCACGGAAGGTCACATCCACCTCCGCGCCGCGTGTGCTTCCGAGGCCGTTCAAAGTCATGCGCACGCGCCGGAGTTGCTTGGTGGAGCGGTCGATGAAAAGGATCACGCGATCTTCCTTCGCAAATCCAAACCCGGGGCGCAGCACTGCGAGCACCTGATCGCACAGCATCTTGTCCACGACCGCCTCGCCATTCGGCGCGAGCACGACACCCGGACGATCAAAGTAGAATGGCCCGAGCAGAAACAGCGTATAGGCGTCGGCGACGAGCGCGGCTGCGCGTCTGGTTTCTTCGTCGGTCGAAAGTGAACCATTGTAGCCGACCGTGACTTTTCCCGGCGTGCGGACGACGAGCTTCTTTCCCGCCGGCCCGATGTGCTCCTGCGCGACGACGCGCGGTCCGAAGAGCACCCGCTCCTCCGAGCCACGCCGAAACCCTCGATCCGAGAGCACCGGCTGAAAGCGCGGCCCGATCGACGCCCATCGTCCTTCGTAGCGCACGCTCACATCGCGGACTTTTGCAAACGCACTTGCCCCGTGCGCGCGCTGCGATGAGGCGAGCAACGCAGCGGCTCCAGCGTGGGTTTTTGGAATCTCGCGCGTGCAGATTTTCGGCGAAGCGCAGGCGGTGAGGAGACACGCCGTCGCGGCGAGCAGGCTGTGTGTGACGCGGAAGGTCATAGGTTGTGAGAAGTGGCGGCGAAATCCGTGGGCAGGCCGACGTGCTCCCATGCGGCACGCTCCCTCTCCGTATCCGCGACCTTTTTCCGGGCCTTGTCGTTCGCGTATTTTCCGAGCACGAGGCGCAGCGGCGGGGCGTCGGATTCCACGGCGGCGATGATCGCCTCCGCCGCACGGGCCGGGTCGCCGGGCTGCTTGCCTTCCATCGTTTCGAGGAAGCGCGCGAATTTTCCGCTCGTGCGGTCATAGTCGGCGATCTGGCTCTCGGCGCGTTCGAGCGATCGAGCGATGAAGTCGGTGCGGAACGGGCCAGGCTGCACGATGGTCACTTTGATCCCGAGCGGCTTCAGTTCGGCGGCGAGCGATTCCGAAACGCCTTCGAGCGCCCATTTCGTCGCGCCGTAAATGGAAAATCCCGCGTAGTTTGAAATCACTGCCGCGGCGGAAATGTTCACGATGTGACCGCTGCCTTGCGCGCGCAGAATCGGCAGGGCCGCGCGGATGACTTCCATCGCGGCAAAGAAATTCGTGTCGAAGTTGCGGGTGATTTCCTCGTTGCCGAGTTCTTCAAAAGCACCGACGAGACCGTAGCCCGCGTTGTTCACCACGACATCGAGCCGCCCAAACGCTTTCAAAGCCTGCGCGACCACGCGCTTCACACCCGACGCGTCCGTGACATCAAGCGCAAGCGCGCGGCAGGTCGCAGGAAATTGCGCGGTGAGTTCGCTGAGAGAATCGGGATTCCGTGCCGTGGCGATGACCCGCTGTCCGCGTGCAAGCACGGCCGCCGCCAGCGCCGCACCGAAGCCACTGGAGCAGCCGGTGATCAGCCATACGCGCGATGATGTTTGTGATTCGTCCATTGAGATTGATTCCAAGGCTCAACCATTACGCTCTCAGGTGCTCGGCGGACGTGAAAAACTGAAAGCGATGCCCCTGTGTGCGGGCGCCGCATTTTCTCAAAAGCAGCCGACTCCGCCCGAGCGCCGTAGAGCAATTCGATGACTCCCGCGCAAATGCAACTCGCCCGCCGCCGCTTGTGGCTCGGCATTACGAACGTCGGCTTCTGGGTGCTGGCCGCGTGCGCGGGGATTTTCTGGCTGGTGAATTGCCGCGCACACGCGCCCGGCACTGGGTTGCTTTTCGAGATTGGCGTCGGAGTGATTACGGCGCAGGCGGTATTTGATTTCATCGGTGGCGTGACGCTGATGCCCGGGCCACGCCCGACCGTGATGACTTTCCTGCGCGGCTGGTCGCGCGGTGCTCTCGTTCACACGCTTGTGCTGGCCGGCGTGGGAATCGTGAGTGCGATCAGTCTTCGGCTCACGGGCGGATTCGGCGCCGGCATCGTGCTCGCGACGGTGGCGCTGGCGCTCGCGCGGCGGCATCTTCTGCGCGCCATCGGCGGCGTCGCAATCACGGAACACGCGCACGATGGGGAAGAGATTCTGACCGCCACAGTCAACGACCCGGCCTTCACCGGCGGAATCGTCGGGCTCGGTCGTCGCGCAAAAAGTCTGCTGCCCGCGAGATGGATGGACACCCTGCCACAGCCGGAGATCGCCGCCGAATCGAGCCGGCGCCGATGGCAGATCGCAAACGACCTGCCAGCCCGTGCCTTCGTGCTGATCCTGAACTGGAATCTGCTCGGCACTTTCATCGGCACGCAAGTCCTCCACCTCGCCGACCGCCCGCCAGCCGTGGCGCTGCTCGGCCACGCGTGCTGGATGACTCTCTGGGCATTCGCCAGCCTGCTCGTGCTGCCAGCCATGAGCCGCAAAGCCGTCTTCGCAGCCGACCGCGCCGCCGCCGATTCCGGATACGACCCCCGCGCTTGGATCACCCGCTTCTCCGATCTGATCGGCGAAGACGGCAGCCCGAACGCCGCCGTGCAGACGATCTTCTACCCCGTCCCATCCGCCGAACAGCGCCTGCGGCAGCTCGGGCAACCGTCCCCCGGATTCGTCCCCGGCAATCTCGCCCGCGGCAACCTCTACTACTCGTGGGCCACATTCACGCTGCTCGGCCGTGCCGTTCACTGCAACGTCGGCCGGCCCGCGCTCTGGGTTTTTCCGCCCTCGGCATGAAGCGATGAAGTCGGAGCTAAACGCGGCGCTTCGCGAGAATCGCCTCCGCAGCCGCGATGCCCGAGAGAGCCGCGCCCTCGACGCGCGGGCCGGCGAAGGCGTCGCCTGCGAGCACGAGCGGCGGAGACTGGCTCATCAGCACGCATGGTTCTTCATCGACCCGCATCGGTTTGCTGTAGCGCCAGCCGTGGACTTGGAACGTCTTGATTCCCGCGCCGAGTAACTGCTCAGCGGCGTCCAGCAAGGCGCGACCGCTCTCCTGTCGGTCGCGATCCCAATGCTCGAGGCTGAACGTGTGCGTCGCGTGAATGGTCACGGCTGGCTCCACGGAGATTCCTTTCAACTGATTGTCCGCGATCCACGCGATCGGCCCTTCGGCAGGCGCGAGTCCGCCGGGCGGCGGGATGCGCGACGGGCCATCGAGCACGGCCATGACGGCGAGGCAGCGCTCGTATTCGATGGCTGCGAGACGCGTCCGCAGTTCCGGCGTGAGAACGATGCCGCCCGCGTCGAGCATCGCGAGCGACTGCGGCACGGGTGGCGTCAGCACCACGGATCCGGCGGTGAAAGTGCGGCCTGTCGTAGTTTCCGCCCTCCATTGATTCCCGGCGCGGCGCAATGCGACCACTGGCATTTCCAAATGAAGATCGAGTCCGGTCGCGAGCTGCTTGGCCACGGCGGACATCGCCGGTTTCCCGCGCCAGCGCGCGTGACCGTCCACGCCGACTGCGAAGCCGCGGCACCATTCCTCGACCGATCCGTTCTGCCGTCCCTGCTCCAGCACGGCGGCGAAGCGCGGGTCGCGCGTGGTGATGAATTGCGCCCCATGATCGAATGTCGCGCCGCCGATCCGCCGGCTCGCGAGCCGGCCGCCCACGCCGCGGCCCTTGTCGAGCACGAGCACCCGGCGGCCGGCGCGCTGCAATTCCTTCGCTGCGATCAACCCCGCCATTCCGGCGCCGATGATCAGCACGTCGGTGTTTTGTCCAGTCGCGTCCATTCAGTGTTTCATGCTCAAGCCTGTTCGCGCGGCAATCTACGCGAGGCGCACATTTTTCTCGCATCGCGCGAGGTTTCGCTCACACGCGCCCCGTCGGCTGCGACCCCGCCGCAATGACGGCCGCCGTGCTCGCCAAATGACGGAGGTATGCAGCGGAGCCACGACACCGTATGGTCGCGAACTTGAACTTCGTCCTGATCCTTTTCTCCGCGCTCTCTTTCCTCGCATACGGGTCGGCGTGCTTTTTTTCCTCGTATATGAAGCGCGAGTTCGAGCGCTACCGCCTCGCATCGCAACGCACGCTGGTCGGCGGGCTGCAATTGTGCGCCGCGGTCGGTCTGCTCGCCGGCCTAAGCCAGCCGTGGATGGGACGCGCGGCGGCGGCCGGACTTGCGCTGATGATGCTGGTAGCCGTGGGAGTCCGGATCAAAATCAAGGATACGTTGCCGCAGACGATCCCGGCGCTGTTCTATCTCGCCTTGAATGCCTACCTGAGTCTGGCGGTATTCTGATTGAACCCGCCGACTAAAGAGCGCGATGGCCGCACACATCGCGAGCACCGCGATGGATGGCAGGGCCTTTTTGATCGGGTCTTTCACTTTGAGGTGCATGACGAACGCGCCCAGCATGAGCAGTCCCAGCCCGATCGCCGCCGGCTGCGCCACACGGTGGATCCAAATCGCCGCGATGAGCGCAATCGCCAGCCCCACCTTGAGCACGCCGACCACACACATGAACCAAAACGGCAGCCCGTAGGCGGCGAATTCCTCGCGCAAGTTTTTCGCGTCGCCTCCGCGATACGGCGTCGCCTTGCTGGGCCGGAGCATCCAGACGTTCAGAATCCCGAGGGCGACGGTCAACTGAAGAGCGATGACGAAATATTGCACGGCGTGAAAGTTAGAATGCGCGAGCTTGTCGGGGCGAATTGCTAGCAGAATGCCTCGCGCCGTCCGGTGCCGCAAGGGAATCTCCTCACTCGCGCAAAGGCGATAGCGAGGGTTGCCAATCAGTTTTTGATGTTCCCGGCGATGCACGAGAGGCGTAACGCGAGGCGCACAAAGTTCCCTCCTTCCATAATGAACTTCATCACCGCCCATTTTCCGCCAGCTTCGCCGCGATGACCACCGCCGACGCAACTTCGCCTGTTCCCGATGTCTCGCAGCGTCTCGCGGCGCGGGTATGTCCTGCGGGGAGGGCGGTGATGTTTCAGCAATGGCGCGATTTGCTTTTCCTGCACTGGGAGTATTCCGCGGCGGCGATTCAGGCGACGCTGCCGGAGGGGCTGTTCGTCGATACCTTCGGCGGCAAGGCGTATCTCGGTGTCGTGCCATTTTTCATGCGGAATATCCGTCCGCGCTTTCTGCCCGCGGTGCCGGGCATCTCGGATTTCATGGAGATGAATCTGCGCACCTATTTGCATGACCGGGCGGGTGTGCCGGGCGTGTGGTTCTACTCGCTCGATGCAAATCAATGGCTCGCGGTGAAAATTGCGCGCCGGTTTTTCCATCTGCCCTACGAACACGCGAGGGCGAAGGCGTGCGTATCGGAGGCACGCTGGATGAATGTGAGACGAATCCCCAGTTCGGCGAGTTGGCTTGAAAGGCGCGGGACGATGTCGCGGACCGGGCCGACTGTCGGCGCGAATGCCACGACTTCCATAAGTTGTTGCGAGCGCGCCCACGCGCCGATGCTCGTGGCGGTGTCGTCCGCATCGGTAAGCGTGGCGGGACATCGGTAGCGGGCCGCAGCCCGCGCGATGCCATCCGCGAGAACTGTGCGCAGGGCATGAATGCGATTCTCGCCGAGGCGGTAATGCTCATGACAGGTCCGTTCGCTCGTGAAGGCAGCCACCGTATCGGGTGCAAACTCCGCGAGTGGACCAATCTCGGGCGCGAGATCCTCCGCGTGCAGCCACAAGCCCGTCCGCCCGGTGCGCGCGGGAAGCGAGGTGGAAAAATCGGGTAGCGGGCGTCTGGAAGTATCGGCGTGGTCTTGCTGGAGCGAAGGCTTCACCGCGCCATCGGCGATGCGGTCGTTGCCACGACGGTCGCGCAGCAACCCGGCATGTGCGTATTGTTCGAGATTCGCGAGTCGCACGAGGTAAGTCTTGCCGGGCGTCTGCAGGCCGGCCACCCAACGCCACGAGAGCGTGTTGCTTGCGGGATCGGCGTCCAGGAGATGGCGGAAGAAAAAATCCGCGCCGACTTCCCACTGTAGGCGCTCCGCGTGAATCCAAAAGCTCGCCCACCACATCCGGGCGTGATTGTGGAGGTATCCGGTCTCGACCAATTCACGCGCGAGGATGTCCATGCACGCGACGCCGCTTTCACCGGTAGCCACGGTGTCCGCCTTTTCCAAAACCTCCCGAGGCAAGGTCTCGCGCAACTGCCGCACGCGCTGCCGCCAGCTCTTCCACACCTGCGGACGCATCTCCAGCCAGCCTTTCCAGTAACGGCGCCAGCAAACTTCCTGGAGCCACTTCTCCGCTGGCGCGAAACCATATTCATCGAGCGTTGCGCGAATCACCTCGTCCTCGGTGAGCAGGCGATGCCGCAGCGCCGGGCTAAGCCGCGAGACGTTGCCGTTACGTGCTTCCAGTTGGTTTCTCCGCGTTGCGTAATCCTTCACCCGCGGCAGAAACGCGTTCCAAGAATCCAACGCATCGATACGGGTCAGAGGCGGAGGAGTCATATCGGAAAAGGTCAGCCCACCTTTTCCGCGTAGCGGTCGAAACGGTTCGAGAGAATGAAAAAGGTCGGCGCCCACAATCCGACGAAGATGCCGAAACGCTCCGCATGGGTTTGAGTTTCGGGTGCCTGTCCACCAGTCAGGAACCAAATGGCGATGGAGCCCATAATTGAGGCGAATCCAAGGATCGGCTTCGTTTATGCCCGCCAGAGCAGCGGCGGTTCTTCCGATTCCTCCACCGCCATCGCAATTCCGTCCCAGAGCAGTATTCGAGATTGCAGCGCTTCCA
>BJFP01000206.1 GCA_014189875.1 Verrucomicrobiota bacterium
CCTTTGTGTTAAAGGAAAAGCGCGACGCAGTGTAGCCGCGCATCCGCGAAGCCGGGAGCTGCGCGAAGAGCGCGCGGATTTCGTCGAACACGCCGAGATACGTCGCAGGCGTCGAGCGCGAGGTCTTGCCGATGGGCGACTGGTCCACCTCGTGAACGGCCTCGATGAAATCCGGGATCGGGAGCATGTCCGATTTTGATCGCAGTGGTTTAACCACAGAGGTCACGGAGGAATTCACAGAGGTGCACGGAGGCACGATGCACACGCCTCTGTGTGCCTCTGTGAATCCCTTTGTGCCCTCTGTGGTTTTCCCGTGTGCGCGTTTGCGGGACAGTTCGGCCTGCACGGCGGGCTTCAGCACTCCGCGCATGAGCGTGCTCTTTCCGCTGCCGCTGATGCCTGTGATCACGCTCAGCCTGCCGATGGGAAAACGCACGTCCACGTTTTTCAAATTGTTCGTCTTCGCGCCGTGCAGCTCCAGCCAATGCGGGTCTCCGAGCGGGCGACGCGTGCCGCGCGTGGGATGCGCGAGCGGGTGGCGCAAATATTTTCCCGTCGCGCTGCGTTCGCACGCCGCGATGTCGGCGAGCGATCCAATCGCGCAGACTTCGCCGCCGTGGACGCCCGCGAGCGGCCCGAGATCCACGATGGTGTCGGCGCGGCGCATCGTCTCCTCGTCGTGCTCGACGATGACGAGCGAATTACCCTTTGCGCGCAGCGCAGCAAGCGTGTCGAGCAGCGCGTCGTTGTCTCGCGGATGCAGGCCGATGGTCGGCTCGTCGAGGACGTAGAGCACGCCGCGCAGATTGCTTCCGAGTTGCGCGGAAAGGCGGATGCGCTGGCTCTCGCCGCCGCTCAATGTCTTCGCGCTGCGACCGAGGCCGAGGTAGTCGAGGCCGACCTTTCCCATGAAGGTGAGCCGCTGGATGATCTCGGGAACGATGTCCTGCGAGATAGGTTTTTCGGCGTCGGAGAATGTGAGCGTGCCCACGGCGGCGAGCGCGTCGCGGACGGACATTGCGGCGAAGTCGGAGATACTCATCGTAGCCGCCCTCGTGAGAGCGCGGGCTGATTTCTTCGTCCGCACGACAGAAGCGCCGACGCTCTCACGAGCGCGGCTACGCACGCGCACGGCGCATGCCTGCGGATTCAGCCGCTCGCCTTTGCACGACGGGCACGGCACGGCTTCGCCTTCGTCGAGCAGTTCGCCCTGGCGCTCGATGTCGAGTTCCTGCTCGAGCGCGGTTTCGAGGCGCGAGTTCACCGTGTGCTTCCACACTTCGCCGAAGCCGCGGCATTCCGCGCACCAGCCGTGCGGTGAATTGAACGAGAACAGCCGCGGGTCGAGTTCCTCGAACGATCGGCCGCAATCAGGACATGCACGCTCGGTGCTGAGGATCGTGCCGCGTTTGTTTTCATCGAGCACGCGGATGGTGCCGCGCCCGATCTTCAGCGCGTTCTTCACGAGTTCCGCGAGCCTGCGTTTGCGCGGGCCACGCGTGTCCGCAGGCGTGCGCTCGCCGACGAGCACTTCGATGGTGTGCTCCCGGAAACGCTCCAGCGCGCGGAACTCGTCCACGCGCACGAGGATTCCGTCCACGAGCAGCGTGTCGAAGCCCTGGCGCCTCGCCCATTTCGCGATGTCGGTGTGAAAGCCCTTGCGCGCCTTCACAAGCGTGGCGAACACGCGCACGCGCCCGCGTTTCGCGAGCACCTCGACGCTCCGCGTGACGGCGGCGGCGGTCTGCGATTCCACGGCACAGTTGCAGTCCGGGCAGTGCTGCACGCCGAGCTTTGAGAAAAGGAGGCGCAAAAAGTGATACACCTCGGTGACTGTGGCGACGGTGGATTTCCCTCCGCCGCGCGTGACGCGCTGCTCGATGGCGACGCTCGGCGGCAGGCCGGTGATGCGATCCACGTCGGGCTTCTCAAGCTGCTCGACGAACTGCCGCGCGTAGGGCGACATCACGTCGAGGAAGCGCCGCTGCCCCTCTGCAAAAAGCAAATCGAACGCGAGCGTGCTTTTCCCCGATCCGCTCAGGCCCGTGATGACCACGAGCTGATCGCGCGGGATGGCGAGAGTGATGTTCTTCAGGTTGTGCTCACGCGCTCCGTAGATGCAGATGGCGGAGCCGGCTAGGTGAGGGGGTGCCAAGGTCACGACGCGAGCTTGCTCAGCGACGCGAAGCGACTCCGTCACCGAGTCATCACCGCCCGCGAGCAGCGCGCGCAGGTATCGTCCCGTGTGCGATGCCTCGACGCACGCGACTTCCTCCGGCGTTCCTTTTGCGACGAGCAGGCCGCCGTCGGTTCCCGCTTCGGGGCCGAGATCGATCACATGGTCCGCGCATTTGATCACTTCGAGATTATGCTCGATCACGAGCAGCGAATTCCCCTGCTGCACGAGACGGTCGAAGACCTTCACGAGCATCGCGACGTCGTCAAAGTGCAGGCCGGTCGTCGGCTCGTCGAGAATGAGCAGCGTGGTGGTCTTGGAGGGCGCAGGCGGGCCGCCTGTGCTCCCTTCGGTTTCACGCGCGCTGCTGTTGTCCGAGGTCATCAGCCGCTCGACGAGCTTCAGCCGCTGGCTCTCGCCGCCGCTCAGAGTGTTGAGCGGCTGGCCGAGGCGGATGTAGCCGAGGCCGACCTCCTCCAGCACGCGCAGCGGAGGAGCCACGCGCTTTGCGCCATGCTTCCCGAAAAATTTCACGGCCTCCGTGACCGTGAGTTCCAGCACGTCGTGGATGCTTTTTCCGTCGAGGCGAATTTTCAAAACGTGCGGCTGGTATCGCCGGCCCTCGCACTCAGGGCAGCGCACGAAGACGTCGCTGAGGAACTGCATCTCGATTTTTTCAAAGCCGCTGCCACCGCACCGCTCACAGCGTCCCGCGCCGCCATTGAACGAAAACGCGCTCGCGCTGAGCCCCTCGCGCAATGCCTCGTCGGTCATCGCAAACATCTCGCGAATGTCGTCGAAGATACCGAGGTAGAGTGCGGCGGTGGATTTCGGCGTCCGCGAAAGCTGCGTCTGATCCACGAGGATGACCTGCGAAATCTGCCGCGCGCCGACGAGCTTCTTCAAGGCACCCGCCTGGTTCCCGCTCGCGATGCCTTTTGCGTTCAGCAGATTTTCAAAGAGCACGCTGTGGACGAGCGTGCTCTTGCCCGAACCGCTCACGCCGGTGACGCACGCGAAGACGCCGAGCGGAATTTCGACCGTCAGATTTTGCAGGTTGTGCTCGCGCGCGCCCTCGATCCGGAGCCACGAGGCGGGCTTGCGGCGCACCTCGGGGACGGGGATGGACTTGGCGCCGGTGAGGTAGGCGGCGGTCAGCGTTGGAGAAATTGCAAATTGGGGATTGGGAATTGCAAATTGCAAATTGGCTTTCCCCTTCCGAGCGCGCTTCGGACTTCGCGCGAGATTCGCGGGCTGAACAATTTGCAATGCACAATTTGCAATGGCCAATTTGCAATTTCCAAGCAGTTCCTCCGTCGGCCCCGCGAAGACCAATTCGCCACCGCTATCCCCACGCCCTGGCCCGAGCTCGACCAAGTGATCCGCCGCGCGCATGACGGCTTCCTCGTGCTCGACGACGAGCAGCGTGTTGCCTTTGTCGCGCAGCGATTTCATCACGCGGATGAGCCGGCCCGTGTCGCGCGGGTGCAGGCCGATGCTCGGCTCGTCGAGGACGAATAGCGTGTTCACGAGTGAAGCGCCGAGGCACGTCGTGAGATTCACACGCTCGACTTCGCCGCCGCTGAGCGTGCGCGTGGCGCGGTCGAGCGAGAGGTAGCCGAGGCCGACTTCGAGCAGGAAGCCGAGGCGGGAGCGGACTTCTCCGAGAAGCATCTCGGTCGTGGAGTCATTGCGGAGTTCCTCGGGGCCGGGCGCGGCGGCTTCATCCGCAGCCGCACTCGTTAGAGCCCGGGCACTTTCTCCAGGCCGTTGATCTGCCCACACTTTTACAAGCGCGGCTACGAGATCGCCGATGGCCATCGCCTGAAGTTCGGGCAGCGTTTTGCCGGCGAAGCGGAAATTCAGCGTCGCGGGCTGGTAGCGGCCGCCGTGGCAGTCACCGCACTCGGTGTAGTTGCGGTAGCGGCTGAGGAGCACGCGGACGTGCATCTTGTAGGCCTTGCTCTCCATCCAGCGGAAGAAACCGCGCACGCCGTACCACAGTCCCTCTTTCCACAAGTCCTCGCCGCTACGCCGTTGCGCGGCGCTGAGCTGCCACTCCTCGCCTTCGAGCACCCATTGCTGATCGCACTCAGGCAGATCGTCGAAGGGCGTCTTCACATCAATTTCCTTCACCTTTGCGCAGCGCAACATGTCGCGCTGACAGTCTGCGCCGCTCTCGGTCTGGAAAGGTTTCACGCAG
The DNA here is from genome assembly GCA_014189875.1 of Verrucomicrobiota bacterium. Lineage (GTDB taxonomy): Bacteria > Verrucomicrobiota > Verrucomicrobiia > Chthoniobacterales > Chthoniobacteraceae > SXWH01. Next base: position 4,380 of record BJFP01000206.1, read on the forward strand.
CCCTCGGCGAGGCTCAGCGAGCGGTCGGGAATCGCGCGCTGGAGATCGATCGCGATCGTGCGACCGAACCCGCGGCACGTCGGGCACGCGCCGAGCGGATGATTGAAAGTGAACAGGCCCGGCGAGGGCGGAGTGATGTCCACATCGCAGTGAGCGCAATGCCAGCCGGTGCTGTACGGATGCCGGAAGCCGGTGTCCGGATGGCGAACCGCGAGCTTGCCGCTGCCGAGCCGGAGCGCGTGTTCGACGCCCTCGGCGAGCCGCGTGCGGCCTTCCTCGGAAATGGTCACGCGGTCCTGAATCACCTCGACGATCGCTGGCAGACGCTTTGCCTGCGGCGGTTCGTCGGTGCGCAATATTTCGCCATCGAGCCACACACGCAGATAGCCCTGCTGCTGGAGAAAGGAGAAGAAGTCCGCGGGCTTCGTCCCCGCAGGCGCAGGCACACCGAAAGTCACGAGCACCGTTCCGCCACTGTGCTGCTCGAAGACATGCTCGACGATGCTCTTCGCCGACTCGGGTTTGATCTCGCGCTCACACTGCGGGCAGCACGCCGTCGCGATGCGCGGGAAGAGGAGCTTCAGGTAATCATTGATCTCCGTCATCGTGCCGACGGTCGAGCGAGTGCTCTTCACGTTGTTCGTCTGCTCGATGGCGATGGCGGGCGGGATGCCGCGGATTTCGTCCACGCGAGGCTTGTCCATTCTGTCCAGAAATTGCCGCGTGTAGGGCGAGAACGTCTCGACGTAGCGCCGCTGCCCTTCCGCGTAGATCGTGTCGAACGCGAGCGACGATTTGCCACTGCCGCTCGGTCCCGTGACGACGATCAATTTTCCCAGCGGCAGATCGAGGTCGAAGCCCTTGAGGTTGTTCTGCCGCGCACCTCGCACCTCGATGCAATCGGGGCTGGGTGCGACGGTGAGCGCTGGGCGTTTTTTGGGCATCGGAAAAAAAGGGCGCGCAATGTGCAGGCATGTGCGGCACTTGGCAACCGGCGTGACGGGACTGGTTCGGGTTTGTTTGGTTGGAGTGCGCCGGGGTGAAGTTCTCAGTTCGCAGTTCTCAGTCGGAACGATTCCGCCGGTGCGCAGGCGCGGAGGCAGCCACTGCCGCAGCCGCGCATATTTCGCGCGATATTCGTTTGCCACCGCAGTGGAGTGAGTCTATCTCCGCGCCTCCATTTTCGCGGCGCATGGATGCGCTGCGGTCCACGTCATTACATCAGCACAGAAAAAATCATGTCTCTCACCACCATCACCGCAATCGCAGGCCGCCAGATCATTGACAGCCGCGGCAATCCCACCGTCGAAGCCGAGGTGCATCTCGCAGGCGGAGCGAGAGGCCGCGCCGCGGTGCCGAGCGGCGCGAGCACTGGCGAGCACGAGGCTTGGGAACTGCGCGACGGCGTGAAGGACCGCTGGCTCGGCAAAGGCGTTCTGAAGGCCGTGGCAAACATCAACAAGACCATCGCCGACGAACTCGAAGGCCTCGACGCGACGGAACAGGTCACAATCGATCGCACGATGATCGCGCTCGACGGCACGCACAACAAATCGAAGCTCGGCGCGAATGCGATCCTCGCTGTCTCGATGGCGACGGCGCACGCAGCGGCGGCGCAGCTCGGACTTCCGCTTTTCAAATACATCGGCGGCCCGAACGCGAAGGTGCTGCCCGTGCCGATGATGAACATCATCAACGGCGGCGCGCACAGCGATGCGCCGATTGACTTCCAGGAATTCATGGTGATGCCGAAAGGCGCGCGCAATTTCAGCGAGGCCCTGCGGTGCGGTGCGGAGATTTTCCATTCGCTCAAGAGCGTGCTCAAAGGCCGCGGCCTCAGCACTGCGGTAGGCGACGAGGGCGGCTTCGCGCCAAACCTCAAGAGCGCGGATGACGCACTCGAAACGATCGCCGAGGCGGTGAAGAAGGCGGGCTATAAATTTGGCAAAGACGTGTTCGTCGCGCTCGATGCCGCCAGCTCGGAATTCTACGACAAGGCGAAGAAGGATTACGTCTTCAAGAAGAGCACCGGCCAGCGTTTCAGCGCGGATGAACTCGTCGCGTTCTACAAGAAGCTCTGCGCGAAATTTCCGATCATCAGCATCGAGGACGGCTGCGCGGAGAACGACTGGACCGGCTGGAAAAAGCTCACCGACGTGCTCGGCGAAACGGTGCAGATCGTCGGCGACGATCTCTTCGTCACGAACGTCGAGTTTCTCCGCAAGGGCATCGAGACCGGCACGGCGAATTCCATTCTCGTGAAGGTGAACCAGATCGGCTCGCTCACCGAGACGCTCGACACCGTCGAACTCGCAAAGGAGAACCGCTACACGGCAGTCATCAGCCATCGCAGCGGCGAAACCGAGGACTCGACGATCGCCGACATCGCCGTCGCGACGAACGCCGGGCAGATCAAGACGGGCTCGATGTCGCGCACGGACCGCATCGCGAAGTACAACCAATTGCTTCGCATCGAAGAGATTTTGGGTGACAATGCCGTTTATGGAGGCAAGATGCGCGGCTAAGTGAAGGACACAGCCTCACACTTCAGACCCGCCCCGCCGGGGGGATTCCTTTCCCGGCTCAATAAGATACTCCTCGCGCTCATCGTCGCGACGGCGGTGATCCCGCTCACCCTTCGCGCACTGCCGGGCCGTTCCGAGAAAGCAGCGCAGGACAAAATGATCGCGACTGCAGAGTCAGATCTCGCCGAGGCAAACATGATCAAGGACCGCCTCACGCGCGAAGTCACGCTGCTGATGAATGACGGCGAATACCTCGGTCTCTTTGCCCGAGACAAAGTGGGTCGCGGCTACATGAAGCCCGGCGAGACGATTTTCCGGCTTGCCCCGCGGCAGCAGTAGGCCCGCCCCGATCCGCTCACTGGATCACTCTGGCAAATTCCGCGAGGCACCCGGCGAGGACTTCATACGCGGGGCGCGATGCATCCACGCGGCGAATGAACGGACGCTGAAGCCCGAGGAAAATTTCCCGCACCGCGCGAAGCTGCTCCGCTTCCTCGAATGTGTTCGGCGCATCGCCGCGCGCGCGGATGCGTACGAGGCCGCCGTCCGGATCGAAATCGAGCAGCAGCACGAGATCGGGCTGCGGGGCGAAGCGTTCGTTCATTTCCAAAATCACAGCCGGATCCGCACCCCGCGCGCCCTGATACGCGGCGGTCGAGAGATAATAGCGATCGAGCAGGACGACTTTTCCCGCCGCAAGCGACGGACGGATGAGCTGCTCGACATGCTCCGCGCGATCCTTCAGAAAAAGCGCGAGTTCCTCGTCGAGCGTGAGGCGTCCCTCCGTCATGCTACGGCGCAGCTTCATGCCCCATTCGCCGCGCGTCGGTTCGCTGCCAGTCACGCACGCGAGGCCGCGCTGCGCGCAATGCTCCGCAAGCGCGCGCACGACGGTGCTCTTACCCGCGCCGTCAATTCCCTCGACGACGACGAGCCAACCGGGAGTATTTGGACGCGACATCGCGCGCGGTGTAGGCGTGCCGCCGTGCGGCGTCCATCGCAAACGACGGACGGAG
>BJFP01000207.1 GCA_014189875.1 Verrucomicrobiota bacterium
CGGGTGGCCACAAGCGGCGGCGGGGCGGCGGCTCTGAACGTTGAATGTCGGAAGTTCAATATTTGATGTTGGATGTCTTCAAAGCCGGTGGTGGAGCGCAGAGAGAACCCGGGGAGCAAACGCGGCCCGGCATGAGTGCCTCCCTCACGCGTCCAGCGCCCGCGCGATGCGCGCCAGCGTGCGCCCCGCCCGCGCCAGCGACAGCGCGCACTCCCACACGCGCAGCACCGTCCAGCCGGCGGCCCGCAGCCCCGCGATGAGATTTGCCCGCGCGTCCGCGAACAGCGGATGCCCGTCGGCCATCGAATCCGAGGAATACGCATCCAGCATCGCCAGCACCGCCGCCGCATCTCCCGGCAGTGAAATGTCCGCCTCCACCACTGCGGGCATCGCGTCGTCATTTGGGGAAAGGGTCGTCGTCATCGGAATCCGCCGCATCGTGGGGCCCGCGCGCACCGGCGGCAATCCCGCGCACCATTGCGTGCGCGATGCGCGGCGTGACGCGGGCAATCCTGCCCGCAGATCGTGAGCTGCGGCCATGATTACCCGCAGCAACGAGGAGAAACTCGCGGCGCGGCCCGAGGCCGAAGGGATCAAAATCAGCAGCGCGCTGCCCCACCGGCAGATGGTCGAACTGCTACAAAAGACCGGCCACCAGCCCGACCTCTTCGACGACAAAGCCATCCTCAACGTGAGCGTTCCCGACCAACCCACCCATCGCTGCTGCCTGTCCCGAATATCAACGGGCCGGCTTCTTTTCCAGGACCTTCGCCGTCGTCTCGACGAGCCGTTGCGTCACCGTCTTCAGGCCCGCGTAGTTCCAGTGGTTTTCATCGCCCAGGACGGCACCTGAGGAATCCACCGTCAGGACCCCGGGCTCGTTCGCCGCGATTTCCGCGATGGCGGCATCGAACGCGCCGTATTTCTTCATGGACTGAAATTGCGTCATGACGATCACGGCGCCAGGCAATTCCTCCTTGATGCGCTTCAGATGCGCGAGGGTGTCCTGCTTCCACCTGACGATGGGCGTGTGTGCGATGGCATCATTGATCCCGAGGCTGAACCACACGACCCATTGCGGGTTGGCTGGCAACTGCCGCTTCGCGGCGGCGATGCGCTGGAGGAATTTCCTCCAGTATCCGGATGCATGCCTGGGATCCCATTCCGCGATTATCGAGCCGCCCTGGCCGGTCTTGACGAGATGTACGCGCTCACGGCCCGGGAACGCGCCAGCCTCGACCGCATTGGCCAGTTGGTTCTCGAATCCGTGACTTGTCGCATAGTCGCCATCGAGCCGGAAATGATCGCGCAGGTTATTGACCCCGAGTTTCAGGTCCTCGAAGACGAACCTGCCGTCCGTGAGATTCATGATCTGCACGCAGGGTCGCGGCGCCCTTTCGGCGGGCGTGGCGGCGGCGTTCGCCCCGATGCCTCCGGAATTGCTTTCGCCCGTGAAGATAAAGACCAGGGGCCGGCCCGCCGGGCGATCGGCGGCATCCACGGTGCCCACGGCAAACACCAGGATTCCCGCAAGCAGGGGGCTGAACGAGAGCAAGAACATGAGCAGGACAAAGAGCCGGGAACGGAGCGGAACGTTTACCTTCATGCTTGGAGGATGGCCCTGACCACGTTGCCCGACACATCGGTGAGACGGAAGTCGCGTCCCTGCGAGCGGTAGGTCAGCCTTTCATGGTTGAGGCCGAGGCAGTGCAGGATGGTGGCGTTGAGGTCATGCACATGCACGCCGTCACGGACTACGTTGTACCCAAAATCATCAGTCTCGCCGTGGACGATACCGGGCCGGATGCCGCCGCCCGCCATCCACAACGAGAAGCAGCGGCCGTGGTGGTCGCGACCGTAGTTTTCACTCAGTCCGCCCTGGCCGTAAACTGTGCGTCCGAACTCCCCCGCCCAGACGACCAGCGTGTCATCGAGCAGGCCACGCTGCCTGAGATCGGTAACGAGTGCGGCGGAGGGCTGGTCGGTGTCCTTGCACTGGAGAGGCAGGTTGCTGGCCAGGCTGCCGTGATGGTCCCATCCGCGATGGTAGAGCTGCACGAATCGCACGCCACGCTCGATCAGCCGGCGCGCCATCAGGCAGTTCGCCGCAAAGGTCCCGGGTTTTTTCGAGTCCGGACCGTACTGCTCGAAGACCGACGCGGGTTCCTTGCTGAGGTCGGTCAACTCGGGCACCGAGGCCTGCATGCGGTAGGCCATTTCGAATTGGGCGATGCGCGTCTGGATCTCGGGATCACCGGCCCGGGCGAAGTGCTGTTGATTGAGCTGGCCCATGCCGTCGAGCATTCGGCGGCGCAGGTCGCGATCGATGCCGGGAGGATCGGACAGGTAAAGCACCGGGTCGGCCCCGCTGCGCAGCTTCACGCCTTGGAAGTTCGTCGGCAGAAAGCCGCTGCCCCACAGGCGATCGAGCAGGCCCTGGTTCGCGTCCTTGCTGGTGCCATGCGAGATCATCACCACGAAGGCGGGGAGATCCTCGGCAACACTGCCGAGGCCGTAGGTCGCCCACGCACCGAGCGATGGACGTCCCGGCTGCTGCGAGCCGGTTTGCAGGAACGTTATGGCCGGGTCGTGGTTGATCGCCTCCGTGTTCACGGCGCGCAGCAGACAGATATCGTCCGCGACCCTGCCGAGGTGGGGCAGCAGTTCGCTGAGCATCGTCCCGCACCGCCCGCCCGGATTGAACGCGAACTTGCTGGCGATCATCGGGAATGTCTTCTGCCCGCTGGTCATGCCGGTGAGGCGCTGCCCCCTGCGCACCGAGTCGGGCAGATCCTTTCCGTGCATCTCCCTGAGCTTCGGCTTCGGATCGAACAGGTCGATGTGCGACGGGCCGCCGGATTGGTGGAGGTAGATCACGCGCTTCGCCTTGGCCGCAAAATGCGGAGCGTGCGCGGCCATCGCCGCGTTGCCGCGACCGAGCAGTGAGGTCAGCGCGGCAAAGCCCGTGATCGATGCCGTGCGCTGGAGGAATGCACGGCGCGCGAACAGGGTGTGGTTGTCGGGCTCGTTCATCTTGCGGAGTCTATTCCTTTGTAACCGTCTCATCGAGGCCGAGGATCACGCTGGTGACCGTGGTCCAAGCCGCGAGCTCTGCGGCGTCGATGGTGGAGGCGGGCTTCGATTGACCGACGGCGAGCAATGCCGCGGCGGCTTTGGCGTCGGCACGGAATCGCCCGAGTGCAGCTTCGAGCAGCGGGGCCAGCACGCGGATTTCACCTTCGGCCGGACTGCGGGCCAGGACCAGCCGGAAGGCTCGTTCGAATCTGCCGGCCGGCGTGGCGCCACCCTCCGCGATCACGCGCCCGGCCAGCTTGCGCGCGGCCTCGACATAGGTCGGGTCGTTCATCAGCACGAACGCCTGCAATGGCGTGTTGGTGCGACCGCGCCGGACGATGCAGGTCTCCCGGTCGGGCGCATCGAAGCTGGTGAGTGATGGCGGCGGGCAGGTGCGTTTCCAAAACGTGTAGAGGCTGCGACGGTAGAGTTCGTCGCCGGTCGAGGGGACATACTTCGCGCGGCGCTCGACCGAGACATCCTCCCACAGGCCGGGGGGCTGGTAGGGCTTCACGCTCGCACCGCCGATGCGCTCGACGAGCAGCCCGCTCACGGCAAGGGCGTTGTCACGCACCATCTCGGCGGGCATGCGGAAGCGCGGGCCGCGTGCGAGCAGGCGGTTCTGCGGATCGCGCTCAAACTGTCCGGGGGTCGCTGCCGACGATTGACGGTAGGTCGCCGAGGTCACAATCGTCCGGAGCAGGCGCTTGCGATCCCATCCGCCCCGGATCAGTTCGGCGGCCAGCCAGTCGAGCAACTCGGGATGACTGGGCGCGGAACCCTGCACACCGAAGTCCTCCGAAGTTTCGACCAATCCCGTGCCGAAGACCATTTCCCAAAGCCGGTTCGCCTCGACACGCGCGACGAGCGGATTCGCGGGATCCGTCAGCCAGCGCGCCAGCGCCAGGCGATTCGCGGGCAGGCCGGCTGGCAGCGGTGGGAGGAATGCCGGCACGCCGGGCGTCACCGTCTCACCGGGCTGGTCATACTCGCCGCGGTGCAGCACTCGGGTCGCGCGCGGAGCGGCCATCTCCTGCATCACCAGCGCCCTCGGCAGTGCGGCGAGGAGCGTCTTTTCCTCCTCCTTCAGCCGCTTCAGTGTCACCTCGTTTGCGGATGGCGGCGCCTTGGCGGCTGGCGCTTTCTTGCCGTCCTTCGCGTCCTTCGCGTCCGGCGAAGGCTGGCCCGCTGAGTTACTGTTGGCAGCTTTTTCCGCCTGCACGGCCTTCTCCGTCTCGACCAGATCAGCGCGCAGCTTCGCCAGTCGCTGTTCCTGCGCGGGCGAAGGCACCTCGATCGCGGGTGTGAAGCCTATGAAGCCGGATCCGGAGTAGGGGTAGATGCCCTTTTCCTCGCTGGTGTTGAAGAATGCGAAGAACCGGAAGTAATCCTTCTGGCTGATCGGATCGTATTTGTGGTCGTGGCAGCGGGCGCAGCGCATCGACAGTCCCATCAGGACGCTGGCCGTCGTATGCACCCGGTCGGAGACGTATTCCACCCGGTATTCCTCGTCGAACGCCCCGCCCTCGGTGTTGATCACGTGGTTGCGGGAAAAATTCGTGGCGACGCGCTGCTCACGCGTCGCGCCTGGCAGCAGATCGCCCGCGATCTGCTCGGTAATGAAGCGGTCGTAAGGCATGTTACTGTTGCCGGCGGCAATCAGCCAGTCGCGCCACGGGACGATGTCGCGCGGTTCGTCGTTATTGTAGCCGCTGGTGTCGGCGGCGCGCGCCAGGTCCAGCCACGGCGACGCGAGGCGTTCGCCGAAGCGGGGTGAAGCCAGCAGCCGGTCAACCAGCCTTTCATACGCGTCCGCGCGGCTGTCCGCGACGAAGGCCGCGACCTCATCGGGCGTCGGCGGCAGGCCGGTGAGATCCAGGCTGACCCGGCGGATTAGCACGCCCTTCGCCGCCTCGGGCGCATTCGGAAGCCTTTCGCGATCCAGCCGCGCGCGGACCCATCGATCGATCGGATTTCGTGCCCAGGCGCCTCCGATGCCGGGCACGGGCCTGGGCTGCGGGGCGACGAACGACCAATGCTGCTCCCACCGGGCGCCAGCCTCGATCCACCGGCGGATCACCGCGATTCTGGCTTCATTCAGGGGCTTGAGGTGCTTGGCGGGGGGCATGCGCTCGTCCTCATCCGTGGTCACCAGGCGCTGATACAGAAGACTCCTGGCTGGATCGCCCGGAACGATGGTCGCGCCTTCGTCCCGCCGGGCGGTCATCCCCTCGAGGGTATCGAGCCGCAGCTTTCCCTTGCGAGTCTTGTCGTCCGGGCCGTGACAGGCGAAACAGTGATCGCTGAGGATCGGCCTCACATCCCGCCCGAAATGAATCCCGGAATCTCCCGCCCACGCAGTGAAGCCCATCGCGCGGAGCATCAATCCGGCCACCACGAACGCACGCCATCCGGCAGCCGCCGTGCTGGCGATATTAGAAGTTTGGCCTGTCGAATCCCGCATGTCGCGCCGGAACTCCTACGCGACCCGAACCCGCTGGCAAGCCGCATTGTTCAAGGCGGAAATCGCAAAAAACTGCCCTCGTGGACCCGAGGGCCGATGGAAAGCCGGCGGTCGAGCAGCCCGCCGCGTGAGGGCTGTAAGCCCTTTTACGCGGAAGCGAAAACCACCGGATCAACGGCCACAAAACGGCAACCGCCCCGGATGGGGCGGCGGAAATTTTGCACACACATTTTCCCGCGCCCCTGCCGGGGTACATGATTTTTTGGACGGCACGATCCGGTAGCGCACGATAATCTCTCCCTCGTTCCCGTCCCTCGTTCCCCTCGCTCATCCTTGCTTCCTCCGACGGCAATTTTTTTGCCGTCACGACACGGGGGAAATCGCGAACGGGATTGCGCAATGGCGCGTCATTGGAGCAAATCGCGCGATGCACGCATACCTCCCAAGAGCGCTCGCCTTCGCCATCCTCTCCACCCTCGCTACCGCTGCTGACTGGCCGCAATTCCGCGGCCCCGGCGGCACCGCCACGAGCGCGGACAAAGGCACGCCCGTCACGTGGTCCGGCACCTCAAGCATCGTCTGGAAAACCGAACTGCCCGGCGCGGGCACGTCGAGCGCGATCGCTGTCGGCCCACGCATTTTTCTCACCGCCTACTCCGGCTGGAATGTGCCCGGACAGCCCGGTGGCTCGCAAGAGGAACTCAAGCGGGAGGTCCTCTGCCTCAATCGCTCCAACGGCAAGATCCTGTGGAAAGCCGATATGCCGTCGAAGCTCCCCGAGCAGGACAGAATCCGCGACGGCCACGGCTACGCATCGAGCACACCGGCCTGCGATGGGCAGCGCGTGTATGTGTTCTTCGGAAAATCAGGAGTCTTCGCGCTGGATCTGAACGGCAAGGTGCTCTGGAAGGCCGATGTCGGCGAGGGGCTGAACGGATGGGGCTCCGCGGCCTCGCCGGTGCTTCACGGGAACCTTCTTTTCATCAACGCGAGCGTGGAGAGCGAATCGCTCATCGCGCTGGACAAAAACACGGGCAAGGAAGTCTGGCGCGCCCGCGGCATCAAGGAATCCTGGAACACGCCGGTCGTCGTCGCGACGCCGGCCGGCAAGGCCGAACTCGTCGTCGCGATTTTCGGCAAAGTGCTCGGCTTTGATCCGGAGAAGGGCACGCAGCTCTGGTCGTGCGAGACGAAGATCCCTTGGTACATGGTGCCCAGCCTCGTCGCCGAGAAGGGCATCGTGTATTGCATCGGCGGCCGCAACGGCGGCGGTGCGCTCGCGATCAAGGCTGGCGGACGCGGCGACGTGGAACCGCTGTGGCGTGGAAGGAAAGGCTCGAACGTCTCATCGCCCGTGCTGCACGAGGGGCATCTCTATTGGGCGAGCGACAGCCAGCCCATCGTGACCTGCACGAACGCCACCACCGGCGAGATGATCTACGAGGAACGACTCCAGCGCGCGGAACAATTCTACCCGTCGCCGGTGCTGGCCGATGGCAAACTCTACTACCTCACCCGCGCCGGCCAGGTCTTCGTGGTCGCGGCAAAGCCGAAATTCGAGCTGCTCGCGACGAACAAATTCGACGAGCGCGCCGTCTTCAACGCCTGCCCCGCCATCGCAGACAGCCGCCTGCTCATCCGCTCCGACCGCTGGCTCTACTGCGTGGGAAAGTAGCCTTGGCGGCGTGGCAACAAAGTGTCAGGGAATCCTCCGATTCTCATCGGAGGCCGTATCGCGCGGTCCGCAGGCCGTTCGTATCAATGACGGTCCGCATTTTTTCCAATCCTCACAGATACCCCGCCGCGTGCAGTCGCTTGGTGAGGTCGCTCTGTTTGGCGAGGAGGCGGGCGTAGGTTTCCTTGGGGCCGTCGTCGGGCTTGCAGCGGGTGGATTCGTCGAGCTTCACGTGCTTTTTCGCGAGGTCGCGGAAGCGCACGGGCTTGCCCTCGGCGGCAGCGAAGGCGTAGGCGGCCTGGAGCGCGGCTCCGAGCGCGGCTCCCTCGGCGCTTTGCAGGCAGACGGTGGGGACGCCGAAGACATCCGCGCAGATCTGCCGCCATGAGGCGCTCTGGCTGCCGCCGCCGGTGAGGCGGATTTCCGCGGGCTCGATGCCGAGCTGGCGGAAGCGGTTCAGGCCGTAGGCGAGGCCGAGCGTGGCGCCTTCCATCACGGCGCGCGCGAGGTGGCCGGGCTGCATGGTCTCGGGCGTGAGGCCGTAGAGGACGCCCTTGCCGAGCGGGAGGTTCGGGGTGCGCTCGCCATTGAGATACGGGAGGAAAAATAAGCCGCCGGCTCCCGCGGGTGCGGCGGCGATTTGTTTGTCCATCTCTTCGTGCGACCAGCCGAAAAGTTTGCGCGCCTGCTCGGTGGCGACGGTC
>BJFP01000208.1 GCA_014189875.1 Verrucomicrobiota bacterium
ACCTGCTTCCGCGCGGTGGCTCACTTCGCCGCCTTTTCGTCAGCCGGCTTCGCAGCGGCCTTCGCCTTCGCGTCCCAATTTTTCATGATGTCCGCCTCATCGAACGCGACCGGTGCGCCGCCGTCGGGAATCTCGACTTTCGCCGACCACAGGATGCCATTCGCCAAAAGCTGCGCGGTGTTCACCTCCGACTGCGTGCCTTTGAACTCGAAGACGATCTTGTTCTCGCGCGTGACCTCGACGACTGCGCCGCCGGGGTAGTCCTTGTTCTTCGAAAGCGCGAGGAGCAGGTTGCCATTCGGCAGCACGAAGCCGTCGCGCGTTCCCGCAGGGTAGCTCCAGAGCGGCTTGCCGTCGTTCGAGAGAATCGCCGTCTCGCCTCCGGCGACGAAGAACGAGTGGGTGATTTTTGCCGGATCGGAATCAGCGGCGAAGACGGAGGACGTGACGGCGAGGACGGACAGGAGGGTGTTGCGCATTCCCGATGAGTGTCACACGGCGCGATGGGTGTCAGCGATTGATTTGCTGAGTTCCGAAGGCCGAAAACGCGCCGCGGAAGATTCGCATCGGAATTTTTTCCCCGGCGCGGTTATCTCAGCCAACCATGTTCCCAAAAATCCTCCTCCTCGCCGTCCTTGCCCTGCTTCCGCTGCCGGCGACCCGCGCAGACGACAAAGCGTCGCGGCCCAATGTCCTCTTCATTTTCGCCGACGACCAGCGCGCGGATACCATTGCGGCGCTCGGAAACCCGATCATCAAGACGCCGAACCTTGACCGTCTTGTGCACGGCGGCATGGCCTTCAACCGTGCCTACATGCAGGGCGGGTTCAATGGCGCGACGTGCGTTCCTTCGCGCGCGATGCTGCTCTCGGGGCGCAGCCTTTTCCATGTGGATGAAAAGCTGCGCGACGAGACGTGGCCGGAGGCGTTCGGCAAGGCGGGCTACGCCACATTCGCAAGCGGCAAATGGCATAATGGCGATGCCTCGCTGGAGCGCAGCTTTCAGTCCGCGCGCTCGATGCTCACGGGCGGCATGACAAACCCCATGCACGCGAGCCTCCGCGATATGGCGGACGGAAAAGTCGGCGTTGCGAAACCTTCCGCGAAGCACGCGTGCGAGGCGTTCGCGGATGAGACGATCCGCTTTTTGAAAGAGCAGGCGGAGAAAAAAGGCGGGCCGTTTTTTGCATACGTGCCGTTCGACGCGCCGCATGATCCGCACATCGTGCCGGACGATTTCCGCCTGTCGTATGACGCGCAGAAGATCCAGCTGCCGCCGTGCTTCTTGCCGCAGCATCCTTTTGATAACGGCGAGATGGTGATCCGCGACGAGAAGCTGCTGCCGTGGCCGCGCACGGCCGACGCGACGCGCGCCCTCATTGCCGAATACTACCGCTACATCTCCTATCTCGACTCGCAGATTGGCCGTGTGCTCGACGCGCTCGAGGCGTCGCCATTTGCAAAGAACACGATCGTCGTTTTTGCCGCAGACAGCGGCGTGGCGCGCGGCAGTCACGGGCTGATCGGCAAGCAGAACCTCTACGAATTCGACTCCGTGCGCGTGCCGCTCATCATCCGCGGTCCCAGCATCCCGGCGGATCAACGCACCGATGCCATGTGCTATCTGTTCGACGTGATGCCCACGCTCGGAAAGCTGTGCGGAGTCGGCGCGCCGAAGACCAGCGAGGGCGCCGAGTTCACCGCTTCGCTGCACGATCCTGCGAAGTCCGCGCGCAGCACGATGGTCTTTGCGTACCGGAATGTGCAGCGCGCCATCCGCGACGACCGCTGGAAGCTCATCCGCTACCCGCAGGTGGATCGCACGCAGCTTTTCGATCTGCAGAACGATCCGCACGAAGTCGCCGATCTCGCGGGCAAGCCCGAGCACGCTGCGAAACTCGGCGAACTCACCGCATTGCTCGAAAAGGAACTGCAGAAGAGCGGAGATACGGGCGCGCTGAAGGTGGCGAATCCTAAGCCCGCGGCATGGACGCCGCCCGCGGCTGGCCGCAAGGCGCGCTGACATTTTTGCGCCCGCGCGGTTTTCGGTTTTCGGAAACAGGCGGCGAGTTCCGCGCGTCCCGACACGAAAGCCAAAGCACTGCGCGCATCCCGGGTCTTTCCACCATGCGCAAACCACTCCCCGTCCTCGCCGCCCTTGCCCGCCTTCTTCGGTGCCTGAAAAAGCGGCCGCTGCTCCTGCGCGATCGGCCAGTCCCAGCCGAGATGCCATTTGCCGATCGCCGCCGTGCGGTAGCCGTGTTGCTTCGCGAGGCTCGCGATGGTCATGCGATCCGGTGCGATTAGCGGCGCACCGAAAACTCCCACGATCCCGCTCTGCAGCCGCGTGCGCCAATGGTAGCGCCCTGTGAGCAGCGTGTAGCGCGAAGGCGAGCACACGCCTGACGACGAATGCCCGTCCGTGAACCGCATCCCCTGCGCCGCGAGCCGGTCCATGTTCGGCGTCGGGATTTTTCCGCGTTGCGGATTGTAGCACTGCACGTCGCCGTAACCGAGATCGTCGGCGAGGATCACGACGATGTTCAGCCGCGACGCGGGCGCTCCTCTCAGGCTGGCGTCGCCGGCAATGAGCGTAGCAAGCGGAGCGAGAAGCAGGGCTGCGAGGGTGCGTTTCATGGGGGCTTCGTTGTTTACGCAAACAATTCGATTACAGGCTTGCCCTTGTCCGCCACGGTGAAAGGCCGGCCGGAGGGCGAGTGCTCGACCTTTTGCAGATCGATGCCCATGGCCTGCGCGGTGGTCGTGGGCACGCTGGGAAGTATGCTTGGCACTGGGGCATTTATAAGGCGTTCGCCTGTGCTCACATCTCAGCGGAGCCGGCGCTTCATTCCGCTGACGCGCGGCCTTGCCATGCGGGACGGCGGCGATTTTAACGGACGGTGATGGCGACGATTCGACCGCGACGAGCTGGTGTTCTCATTCCGACTTTTGCAATCCGCACCGAGGGCGACCTCGGCATCGGGGACACGGGCGGCGTGCGCGAACTCACGGACTGGGCGGCGGACACGGGGCTCGGGATGGTGCAGTTCCTGCCGATCAATGCGACAGGGAGCGACAGCAGCCCTTACAATGCGATCAGTTCCGTCGCGCTCGACTGGCTCACGCTCGAGCTGAATCCCGGCGCGGTGCCGGAGCTGGACTCGGATTTTTTCCACGAGACGCTCGCGAAATATCACGTCGAGGAGCTCCGCACGGGCGCGGTGCAGTATGTGCGCGTCCGCGAACTGAAGGACGTGCTGCTGAGGCGTGCGTTCGCGCGGCTGGGCACGGCGACGACGCGTGGGCGGGAGTTTGCAAAGTTCCGCGCCGCGGAGGCGGGATGGCTGGAGGATTTCTGCCTCTTCCGCGTGCTCATGGAGGAGGTCGGCCACGAGGACTGGACGAGCTGGCCCGACTCGCTGAACACGGCGGCGAAGGCGCGGGCGTGGCGCGATGAGCAGCGGAAAAAGAATCCGCGTCTGTTCGAGGCGAGGCTGATATTCCACGCGTACGCGCAGTGGCTCTGCTTCACGCAGTGGCGCGCGGTGCGGGCGCACGCGGCTGCGCGCGGGGTGAAGCTGATGGGCGATGTGCCGATCGGCATCTCATGGTGCAGCGCGGATGTTTTTTTCCAGCCGGAACAGTTCGATCTCGACTGGTGCGGCGGCGCTCCGCCGGAGACGTATTTCAAGGACGACATCTTCGTGCAGCGCTGGGGGCAGAACTGGGGCATCCCGCTCTACCGCTGGGACATGATGGAGGCCGACGGCTTCGCGTGGTGGCGCCGGCGCGTGGGCAAGCTCACGGAGATTTTCGACATCTTCCGGATCGATCACGTGCTCGGGTTTTACCGGATCTACAGCTTCCCGTGGCAGCCGAAGCGGAACGCGGAATTCCTCGATCTCTCGCACGACGAGGTGCGTGCGCGCACCGGCGGGAGGCTCCCGCATTTCCAGCCAAACGATGACGAAACGCCGGAGCATCGCGCCGCGAATCTCGCGACGGGCGAGAAATACCTGCGCATTATCGTGGCCGCCGCCGCACCGCAGGAAGTCGTCGCCGAGGATCTCGGGATCGTGCCGGACTACGTGCGCCCGCATCTGCTGAGCCTCGACGTGCCGGGATTCAAAATCTCGCACTGGGAATCCGACCACAACGGCGACGTGATCCTCGGGAGCGACTTCGACAACTGCGCCTTCACGACCTACGCGACGCACGACCACGAGCCGATGAAGACGCACTGGGAGCACCGCCGCCGCGATGCGAATGACCGCCATGCGCCCGACCACTGGCTCGGGCACAAGGAGCTGCGGCTGCTCGCGTGTTTCGCCGGGCTGCCGGTTCACGAGGGCCACTGGCCGCACTACGACGACACGATCCGCCGCGCGCTCATAAGGGCGCTGCTCGCGAGCAATGCGCGCTACGCGGCATTCATGCTCACGGATCTTTTCGCACTGGAGGAACGCTTCAATGTTCCCGGCATCGAGAGCGGAAAAAACTGGGCCGCACGGATGCCGATGACCGTCCGCGAGATGCGCACGCAGGGCCCGTGGAAGGAAGAGTGCGCGTGGCTCGCCGAGGCGATCTGCCGCACGGGGCGAAAGGCCTGAGCGCGGGTTCGTCTGAATCTTATTCTCAGTCCGCATTTCGGCACCACGCCCTCAAACGAGGAGTAAGATTGGGATTAAGATTGAGACGTGGCGCCGACGATCCGGTTTGCCCCCGCACGCAGATGCAGTTTACCAACTCCGCCGCCATGCCCAATCTCACCGCGGACCTCACCGCCCTGCTCGAACCCGCGCGCGTGCTCCACTCGCGCGAGGACATGCTCGCCTACGGCTACGACGGCACCGCAGCCCTCAGCGGCGTGCCCGCAGTCGTCGTGATGGTGAAGACCGTGGAGGAAGTCGCCGCGATCGTGAAATACGCAGCGGCAAACCGCACCCCGATCGTCGGGCGCGGCAGCGGCACGGGCCTCAGCGGCGGCAGCGTGCCATCCATGGGCTGCATCGTTCTCTGCACTGCGCAGATGGACAAGGTGATCGAGCTTGATGAGAAGAATCTCACAGTGCTCGTCGAGTCCGGCTGCATCACACAGAAGGTGACCGACCTCGCGGACAGCGTGGGCTTCCTCTATCCGCCCGATCCGGGATCAATGAAAATCTCCACCATCGGCGGCAACGTCGCCGAAAACAGCGGCGGTCTGCGCGGGCTGAAATACGGCATCACGCGCGACTACGTGATGGGCATGGAAGTCGTGCTCGCCGACGGCAGCACCGTCTGGCTCGGAAACAAATGCGTGAAGGACGTCGCGGGCTATTCGATGAAAGACATCTTCGTCGGCAGCGAAGGCACGCTCGGCATCATCACGAAAGTGCTGCTCAAGCTCGTGCCGAAGCCCGCCGCGAAAAAAACGATGCTCGCGACGTATGCGCGCATGGACAGCGCGAGCGACACCGTCTCCGCGATCATCGCTGCGAAGATCATCCCATGCACGCTGGAGTTTCTCGACAAGATCACAATCAAGTGCGTCGAGGACTTCGCAAAGATCGGCCTGCCGCTCGACGCCGAAGCCATCCTGCTCATGGAGACGGACGGCCATCCCGCCGCCGTCGAAGATCAGGCCGCGCAGATGGTGGAAATCGCAAAACGCTGCGGTGCCACGAGCGTGCAAATCGCGCAGACCGCCGAGGAATCCGTCCGCCTTGCGAGCGCGCGCCGCTCGGCATTCAGCGCGCTCGCCCGAGTCTCGCCGACGACGATTCTGGAAGATGCCACCGTCCCGCGCAGCGAGCTGTCGAAGATGATCCGCTTCATCCAGGACGTCGGCGCGCGGCACAATTTGAAGATCGGCACCTTCGGCCACATGGGTGACGGCAACCTGCACCCGACCTTCCTCACCGACGAAAAAAACGCCGCCGAGATGACGCGCGTGGAACTCGCGATGCAGGAAATCTTCGACTTCGCCATCAGCCTCGGCGGCACGATCACGGGCGAACACGGCGTCGGCCTCGCAAAGAAACCCTTCCTCCGCCGCGCCCTCGGCAACGCGAGCCTCGACCTGATGAAGCTGCTCAAGAAATCGCTCGACCCGCTCGGGATTTTGAATCCGGGGAAGATTTTCGACTGAGCCGCCACGCACTTCGCCGGCGTAGAATCACACACCGGCAACGCAGCATCTCCGCGGCGTCCATTTGATTTTTTTCGCCATCACTTCGCCGAAATTTACTGTCGGGGCCGGTACAAAAGCGGAATGGGTGAAGACAGGCGCATGGCGTTTTTTGCTCCGCGCTTGCGCAGCGTGGCGCAGCTTGAGGGGATGAAAAAAGCAACTTTACCACCGCCTCCCTCCCGAGTTTGTCCGCCGCATTCTCTGCGAGTTCAATGCCGGCACCCTCGATGCCGCCTCGGCGGCCGGACAGCTCGGCATCGCCAAGACCCGCCTCTACGAACTGCGCTCGGCTTGGTAGGGCCGCCGTGAGGCCTTCCGCTCCATCGCCAGCTGCGGTGCCCACCGGGGCGTCTGGCCGGACAACGTCCGCGCTTTTTTTCAACAGTTTGTCCCTCTGGGCAAGCCTCTCAATTTTCAACTCGTGGCCGATGAAATGAAGCGGCTCTTCGGCTTTGTCCGCGCCCGCTCCAGCGTCGAGGCCTTTCTCAAAACGCACCTTCCTCTTCTGCTCCCGGCTCCGCCTCCACGCATTCGCATTTACAGAAAAAAGTTTGCGCGGTCCCGCTGAATTCGGAAGATCGCGGCAGCGAGTATGAAGTGGAGATGCCGAAGCTGCCGTTCCTGCGTTTGGAAGGCGTGGCGAATGTGCAGGGCATCGGATCATTGTCGGTGAAGCGGCTGGAGCGCAAACTCGGAGTGCTGCCGGCGGAGGTGATGGAACGGATCAAGATGGCGCTCCGCTTCGTATTGGATTTAGGTTGGTCCCTGTCCTGCGCTTTGAAGGCGAAGTGGACTGAGGGCCAAAGGCCCGGCTCCATACCAGCCTTGGGCAACGCCCAAGGAAGGATGAGGAAAAGGACAGAGGGCTGAAAGCCCGATCCATGCGGCGGATGCGTCAGCGATGGGACGGGCTTTCAGCCCTCTGCTTTTTCAACGTCAGAGCCCCAGAGCGTTGCCCTGGGCTGGTATGTTGCCGGGCCTTTGGCCCTCAGCACCGCGCACTTTCAAAGTGTATGGCAGGTCAGGCTTCGTTCTTACGTGCAATATGAATTACGAAGTAGCGGAGTGAACCGGTGACATCTTGCCATTGAACATTGTAACGCTGGCCGATGTTGATTTGCCGGGTGGTATCGCCTGTCGGACCAAAAATCTGACCGGAAATCGGAGTGTCCCCACGAAAGAAAGCATAAATGCCGGCGAGAAAATCACCGCGATAGAACAACGGATCATCTGCTACCATAATGAAATAGCCCTCCCGGCAGCCCGCAGCGACGAGCTGCTCAAGGAAAAAGATGGCCTGACATGCCTTGAACATCTGTTCGGGATGTTGCCCCCTTCTAGGAAACTTCAACTCGATTGCCGAGATAGGTCGTTCGGCGGTAGCGAAGAGGCTAATGTCGATTTCTTTTTTGATGAAGCGATCGCGCTGAAAAAGGCCTGAATGTGCTGCAACATGCCGGACGTTTTGATTTTTACGCCCCCGGCGTCGCCTTCTGCTGGCGGATGACCATCTTTGCGAAGGTCTCCACGGTGAAGAGCTTCGCGATCTCCGCGGCCTTCACCGGGGACTTGATGCGGTCGGCGGGGACTTCGCTGAGGAATTCGCGCAGGCGCTGCTCGCCGGCGGGCGTGAGCGTGCCGCCGCTCTCAAATTCGGATTCGGACAGGGTGCCGCGGGCGTCTTCGATGATCTTGCCGCGCGGGATCTTTACTTTGAACGCGCGCTCGAGGCGGAAGACGATGT
>BJFP01000209.1 GCA_014189875.1 Verrucomicrobiota bacterium
TCTTCGTCGGCAACAGCCGCATGGCCGCCATCCCTGCTTCCCGGCTGAACGGGTTCCGTTTTTTCAACGGCGCATTTTCCGCCGCAAATGCCGAGGACGTTTATTGGTTCCTCCACCACCATGCGCACACGCAGGAACTCGTGGTGCTCGGCATTGATCTGGGTGCCAAGGATCCTCCAACCCTGAACGGCGACATTTTCCACCGTGGAGACTGGGCGGCTGCGGCTGAGCACCTCGTGAACCTTCAGACATTGGAGTACTCGTTCAAGACGCTGTTTTCCCACTGGGCGGGCAAGCCAAGCCACTATCTTCCGGATGGTTCGCTCGCTGCGCCGGACTGGGGCAAGGCGGGGAAAAAGGACGATCCGACGATCGGGAAAAAATACCTCGACGACATGAAGGCGCACACGGTGAACAACGTCCTGCCGCCGCCGCGCACGCTCTCATTTTACCGCAAGATCGCCGACACGCTGCGCGCGCGGAACATCCCGGTCGTGGTGGTCATGCCGCCGATCCACGAGGCCGTCTTCCGGCACGTCGGCGAGATGAACTTGCATGGCCTCTATGAGGCGTGGGCGGCCGAGGTGACCTCGATTTTTCCGAACGTGGTGAACCTCACTGGCAGCCCGTACGGCGCGGCGTCGAACTTCTACCTGCGCGATCCGCTGCACTACAAACCGGAGACGGGTGTCCAGTTCATGAACGAGGTTGTCGTGCCCTACGCTCAGAAGGTCCTGGCGGAGCGCCGCCCCCGGTAGCCGCGCTTGTCAAAGCGCGGGCTGATCCTCGCACCGCTGGCGGAAAGAGTGCCTGCGCTTTGACAAGCGCAGCTACGGTTCACAGTCGCTCCGCCGCGAGCAGGATTCCCGCGGCCTTGTCGAGCGTCTCCTGCCATTCGGCTTCGGGCGAACTGTCGGCGACGATGCCGGAGCCAACGTGGAAATGCGCCTCGGCATTCGTGCCGGAGTTGGCGCGCTCCACGACCACCGTGCGGATCGCGATGGAAAACTGGCTCTCGCCATTGAACCCGAACCAGCCAAGCGCGCCCGTGTAGAGGCCGCGCGGCACGGGCTCGAGTTCCGCGATGATTTCGCGCGCGCGTTTCTTCGGTGCGCCGGTGATGCTTCCGCCGGGGAAGCACGCGCGCAGCGCCGCGGCATGATCCACGCCCTCGCGCAGGCGGCCCTCGACGGTGGAGACGAGATGGAAGACCTGCTCGTGGCGTTCGAGCTTCAGCAGTTCCGGCACGGTCACGCTGCCGAAATCACACACACTGCCGAGGTCGTTGCGCTCAAGGTCGGTGATCATGATCAGCTCGGCTACTTCCTTCGGCGACGTGAGCAGATCGAATGCGCTGCGCTCGTCCGCGAGCGCGTCGGCGCGGCGCGGACGCGTGCCCTTGATCGGGCGCGTGCGGATCGCGCGACCGCTCATTTTCAAAAACGACTCTGGCGACGCGGAGAGCACGGCACTGCCGCCGAGGTCGAGGAAGGCGGCATTTGGCGCGGGCGAATAGTGCCGCAGCGCCTCGTAAAATGCCCACGGCTCGCCACTCCACGCGCTCGCGAAGCGGTGCGAGAGGTTCACCTGGTAGATGTCGCCTGCGGCGATGTAGTCCTGCGCGCGGCGGACCATCGCGAGGAAATTTTCACGCGGCATCGCGCTGCGGAAATTCGGGCGCGCGCAGTGCGCAGGCGCGGGATTTTCCGCGAGCTGCGAAACAAGATCGCCGGTGCCATACCAGCGCTGCTCGGCGTGGCGGAAGATGAGCGTGTCGTCGAAGATGCCGAAGCAGAACGTGCCGTCGAAATCCACGCGGCCGGCGGCGATGCCGTGCGGGAGTCCGTCGTCGCCGTGCGCGCACTCGCGCCGTGCGAGCGCGGTGCGCAGCGTGTCCCAGTCTCGCGAGATGTGGCCGCGGAGAATCTCGCGCGGCGCGGCAGCGATCACCGAAAGCGCGCCCGCGTCGCCATCGCATTTTGCGGTGTCGAAGAATGCGAGCCCCGGCAGGTGCCGCAGCCGCGCAGCAACCTCGGCGGGCGTGAGGTCGAGCACGACGGGCTGCGGTGCGTGATGTTGCGTGAGTTCGGGCACGCACCGGGGATTGGCCAGATGCGCGGGCTTTTCAAATGAAAATTCAGCGCATAGTGTCGCCGCCGATGCGTCTCCAGAATTTTCCAGCCCTGTGCATTGCGATCCTCGCCACGCACGCCGCGTGTGTGGCAGCCCCCGCGCCCGCCGAAAGCCCGGACGCATTGCCGGATTTCCGCACCACACCCGCGAAGACTCCCGCGAAGGACGCGGACAAGGCGCTCCCGCTCGGCGCTCCCGCTCCGTCCGCCCCGCCACTGCCCACACTTTTACCCGATGAAATCCCGCGCACGCTGCGTCCGGGAACCGGAAACGCGCCCGCCCGCGGCAAGCCCGCAAGCGGATCAAAGCCAAATGTGACCGCGGAGGAAATTGACCTGCGCGTCCGCTACCGCAAGGCGCGCAACATGGCCGAGGGAAACGAAAAGGTGCGTTCCGCGTGGGAGTACTCGCGCTACCCGAAGACGGATGAGGAGAAACGCCAGGCGCTTCGGCGCTACTACGATCTTCTTTTTTCCCAGATGGTCGCGCTGGACCGCGGCATCGCGCCGCTCGTGGAAAAAACCCGCAAGGCCGAGACCGCCGCGCTCACGCAGACGAAGATCGCACCGACGGTGCCGAACGAGTAGCGGCGGGGCGCGAGCCATTTCCACAGGACGGGCGACACTCAGTTTCGATGTCGCGACAACGACTGATTCCGCAAAATCACGCACGATCCCGGTTTGGCGTTTGTTGTTAGTTTGGCGTTGGACGCTTGGCCCCGCGCAGCGGCATGGCGGATTCGGAACGATGTCGCCGGATCACCCGGCGCCTGCGGCGGGCCAAACACCAAACTTCAAACTTCAAATCGAGCCTCGGCCGGAAAACCGTGGACATTCCCCTTGCGGCGCATAGGCTGCGCGCCCTTTTTTTAACGCCATGATGATCCCGCTTTTCCAAATCCTCGCAGACGCAACCTCACCCGCAGCCCCGGCCGGCAAGGCGCCGGATCTCATGAATATGGTCGTGATGATGGGCGGCTTCGCCGTGCTCATGTGGGTGCTCATGATCCGCCCGCAGCGGAAAAAGGAGAAGGAGCTCATGGCCCGCATCTCCGCGCTGAAGACGGGCGACCGCGTCGTAACCATCGGCGGCGTGCATGGCGTGGTCTCGAATGTGAAGGACGGCCCGACGCTCACGCTGAAGGTGGACGACAACTGCAAGATCACCGTGGACAAGACCGCCGTCGTCACCGTGCTGCCGAAGGAATCAAACAACGCCGCCTGATTCATCCCGCATTCCCGCCATGAAACAACTCCTCAATTTTCTCACCACTCCGCAGGCAACATTCGTTTACGGCCTCGCGCTGCTGATGCTTTTCGGCGCGTATCTCATCACCGGAAGCGAGCGCGCAAAGCGTATCCTCGGCACGCTGCTCACCGTCTTCCTCGTGGCGATCGCAGTCGTGTATGTCACGCCTCCATTCGACATCCCCTTGAAGGATGAGACCGGCAAGCCCGTCATCGATCCCGCGACGAACAAGGAGAAGCTCAGGCACAAGGGCAAGATCCCGCTCGGCATCGATCTGAAAGGCGGCACCACTTTCAATATCAGCATCCAGCCCGCCAAGGATCCCTTGACGGGCGATGTGCGCCCGATCACCCAGCAGGACGTGGATCAGGCAGTCGAAGTGCTACGCAGCCGCGTGGACAAGATGGGGACTTCGGAACCGATCATCGCGCCCGCCGGAAACAATCGCATCATCGTGCAAATCCCGGGTCTCGCGACCGAGGATCTGGACAACGTCCGCCAGCAGCTTCAGGAAGTCGCAAGGCTGGATTTCCGCGTCGTGGATCCGCAGAGCGAAGAGAAGATTCGCGCCATCGAGGCGAAAAAGGGAATCATCGATCCTGCTTGGACGATTTTAAAGTTCAGCAAAAAGGACAATCCCGAGGAAGCCGACCGCAAACTGCTCGTCCATCGCGTGCCCGACATCACCGGCAATCACATCAAGTCCGCCGCCGCGCGCTACGACCTCCAAGGCTGGCACGTCAGCGTGGAATTCGACAAGGAGGCCGGTGAAAAATTCTTCCAACTCACGAGGGCAATGCGGAAGAACATTGACCGGTTCGCCATCGTGCTCGACGACGAAATCATCTCCGCGCCGACAACTCAGGTGGAAGGCGGCATCGCCGGCAACTCGTGCATCATCACCGGCAGATACACCGACAAGACCGCGAACGATTTTGCCAGCAAGCTCATGAACCCGCTCCAGAATCCGGTGAAGATCGAGGAGGAGCGCTCCGCTTCCGCCTCGCTCGGCCTGGACGCGATCAAATCCGGCCAGTTCGCGGGACTGCTCGGCCTCGGCCTCATCACGCTCGTGATGCTCTTCTACTACCGGCTCTCCGGATTCTTCGGGAACATCGGCCTCGTCATCACCATCCTCGTCATCTTCGGCAGCATGGCGATGCTGCACGCCGTACTCACGCTGCCGGGCATCGCCGGCATCATCCTCACGCTCGGCATGGCGGTGGATGCGCACGTGCTCGTCTTCGAGCGTCTGCGGGAGGAAATGGCCGCAGGCAAGTCCTTCAAGGTCGCCGTGGATCATGCATTCGACCGCGCCTTCACGGCCATCTTCGACGCAAACGTCACCACGCTGATCTCCTCATTCATCCTCTTCCTGCTCGCGACCGGCCCCGTGAAGGGCTTCGCAGTCGCGCTCACCATCGGCGTCATCGCGTCGCTCTTCTCCGCGCTCATCGTCAGCCGCACGCTCTTCGCGTGGGCCGTCGAGAAGTTCGGCCTCGATCGGATCAAGATGATGGCCGTCGTGCAGGGCACGAAGATCAACTTCCTCGGCTACCGCAAGCGCGCGCTCGGCCTCTCGCTCGCGATCATCGTCGGTTCGATGGGCTACTTCGCCTACCGTGGCGACCGGAACTACGGCATTGATTTCAAGGGCGGCGATCTCATCGTCCTCGAGGCAAACGGCCCCAAGCCGGACGACGGCCATGTGCGCGAAGTCTGCGAGAAGCTCGGCCTGAAGGATGTCGTCGTGCAGAGCGAAAAGGGCGCGACCGGCCTCGACTACGTCTCCGTGCGAAGCGAGAAGGAGACCGGCGTGAAGGTGAAAGCCGCGCTGTTCGAGAAATTCCCCGAGGCGAAATTCAAGGTCAGCCAGGAGGAGACCGTCGGCTCGCTCGTCGGCAGCGAACTCAAGAAGAACAGCGCCCTCGCGCTCGGGCTCGGCATGTTGGGCATCTTCCTCTTCGTCACCCTGCGGTTCGAGTTCAGCTTCGCCATCGGAGCGATCGTCGCGCTGCTGCACGACGTGATCATCACCGTCGGCGCATTCGCGCTCTTCGGACGCGAGCTTTCCCTCGTCACCGTCGGCGCGATCCTCACCATCGGCGGCTACTCGATCAACGACACCATCGTCGTGTTCGACCGCATCCGCGAGACCATCAAGAGCGGGCGCCCGGGATCGCTGCACGAAATCATGAACATCAGCGTGAACGAGATGCTCGGACGCACGTTCCTCACCAGCGCCGCGACGCTCATCCCGACCATCGGACTCTTCATCTTCGGCGGCCCCGTGCTGCGCGATTTCGCATTCGCGATCCTCGTCGGCGTGCTCACCGGCACCTACTCCTCGGTCTTCATCGCAGCACCCATCGTCCTCTGGTGGAGCCGTCGTGGCGGCCGCGACCTCCGTAGCGAACTCAGGCGCGACAAGCAGGCGGTCATCCCGGCGTAAAGTTGCCGCGCCCGTGAGAGCGCGGGCGCTTTTTCACGCAGGCTGTGCAGCAATCAGCCCGCGCTTCCACAAGCGCGGATTGAGCAGTTTATGAATTGGTTTAACCGCATGCGTCGCAATCGCGCATGGAGCCGGGGCGCCCCGCCCCGTCGGTGAGCCTCGGGGCGAGGGCGCCCCTACTCCTTGCAAAACTCGTCCGCTTCGCCGCGAGATTGCTTCAATGGATCTACTCGCTACTTCGCATCATCCGCATCGCCCGCGAGCACCCACGCGCGGCGCACGGGCGCGGGCATCGGGCTGTTTGCGCCGCGAATGTTCCGCCAGATCACTTCGTTCAGCAGCAGATCGTCGGCAGCGTCTTCCTTCGTGAGATCCATCGTGGAGGTTTCCTTCACGCCCCACGCGGTCTTTTTGGTGACCTCGTTGAGATCGGCCAGCGGAACCTTGCGCTCGTACGGACGCATGTCCGGCTTTTCCTGAAAGCTCGCAAACATCGGCATCGCGAGCGCGTCGAACTGCGACATCGGCTTCAGCCCGAGAATCAGTTCCATCGTGCGCAGCATCGAGGCCGTCGAGTAGAGCGTGCTGTCGAGGCCGCGTCCGCGCGTGTAAGGCGAGATTGCGAATGCGATCGTGCGATGCGCGTCCACATGATCGGGGCCGTTCTGCGCGTCGTCCTCGACGACAAAGATCGCGGTGCTCGCCCAGAACTTCGACTTGCTCACCGCCTCGGCCAACATGCCAACGGCGAGGTCATTGTCCGCGACATGCGCGACGGGCGTCGGCTTACCTGGGCTCGCGCCGCTCGTATGATCATTCGGCAACCGTACGATCTGCAGCCGAGGCATCTCACCCTCCTTTTCAAATCGCTGAAGCTCGGAAATGAAACGCGCGGCGCGCTTCACGTCGGGATAGCCCATGTCGAACGTGTGATACTCGGGGTCAATGTGCCCCTCGAGCCCCTTCACCTTCGCCTTGCCGGGCTGGCCGTCTTTTGGGCTCGTCGTGAACTCGCCGTAGCTGCGGTAACTCACGCCGTGCGCCGCCGCGCGGTCCCACAAGTAGCCGCCCGCTGGCGTGGCGATCGGGAACACGCCCTCGGCCGGATACGGAAATTTCGCGCTCCCGTGGCCATAGCTGATCGGCCACGTCTTCTCGACGAAGTCCGTCGCGTACGCCGCCATGCTCCATTCGTGCCCGTCGGCGCTCACCTCGCTCTCCACGTAAAAATTATCGAGCGTCACGAAATCGCGTGCGAGCGCATGGTGGTTCGGCGTCACGTCCTCGCCGAAAATGCACAGCGAAGGATCGCCGTTGCCCCGGCCGAGGTCGCCGAGCACCTGGTCAAAAGTGCGGTTCTCCTTGATGACGTAGATCACGTGTTTGATCGGCGAAGGATCGCCGACCTTGCGCGGGATTGGATTCCCTTTCAGCTCCGCCGCCTCGATTTTCCGCGCCGTCTCCGGCATGCACGAGTAGGCGATCCCGCTCTGCTTCTTCAGCTCTGCGGCCAGCTCATCCTCCTCGGTCGGCAACTGCACGACGCTGATCGTGCCCGTCAAAATTCCGCCGATGTATTCCCTCACACCCACGGGCACCTTATTGTCTTCGGGCGGCACAAAGTGGCGGTTTGCACGGCTCACGCCCCCCTTTCCGTTCGCGATGAGCAGCTTCCCGCCCTTCGCTGCGCGCACGCTCGTGGGATACCATCCGCTCGGGATAAAGCCGAGCGAACGCGAGTGGCCGGGCTTCTCGATCTCAAAGACGGCGACGGTGTTGATGTTCGCATTCGCGACGAAGAGCCGCTCGCCATTCGGCGAGATCGCAAGCGAGTTCGGCGTGTTGCCGGGAGGCGCGTCGGGCGTGAGTTCCGCGACGAGCGTCTCGACGGTCTTGCCGCTCTCGACATCAATCACAGACACCGAGTTACGGTTCGCATTCGCTACAAAAAGATGCGCGCCGTCCTTCGAGAGCACCATCTCGTTCGGATGCTCCTCGGCCTTCCACCGCGCAATCTCCTTCCACGCCTTCGTGTCAATGACGGCGACATGCGCCTGCGCCCAGAGGCTCACGTAGAGGCG
>BJFP01000210.1 GCA_014189875.1 Verrucomicrobiota bacterium
TCCCTGTGCTGATCCTGCCATCGGGGCTCCACGAAATGGCAGACGCTGTTCTGGCGGCAGGCGCGACGAAAGTCATCGAGCCGGGTGGCAATTTGATCGCTTCGATGGTTACGGACATCAGGGTCAGCCTTGGCCGGCCCAAGCCTGCAAATGGCGCGCATCTCGCGTTCTTCCGACAGAACGAAAGCTGGACCGTCTCGATTTTTTCCGAAGCGCTGAAGATCATCAATCAGATGCGCCGCTGCCTGATGGGATTGACCTCTGCGCCCTCGGAACCCGCCGCACTCAGGCATCTCTGGTTTTTGGTGCACAGCTTTGCACAGAGGGCCTTGTTCCTGACCACCAGACCTCTCGGGCAGTTTCTCGATGCACTGGATCTGCTGATGCACGATTTGAACGACGCGCCCGATCAGATCAATCCGTCCACGCTCCGGACGATCGCCCAGTCGATTGATTTCGTGGCGGCGTTTGGAAACCCTGATGTGCTCGGACGACTCGCCGATCCGGCCACGTCGAGAATCCTGATCGTGGATGATGAGCCGGGCGCCCTTCAGTTCATTGGAGCGGCGTTGCATCTGGCCGGGTTGAAGGCCGAAACTGCGGATGCCCCTTCCACATGCCTCGAGAAACTGAAGGACGGCCAATGGGATCTCATCTTCCTCGATGTCGGCCTGCCCGAAGCGGACGGCTTTCAGCTTTGCACGAAGATCCGGGGCATCGAAAAACTCAAGGCGACGCCGATCGTTTTCATCACCGGGATGGCGACCTTTACGAACAAGGTGACGGCCTGTCTGAGCGGTGGCAATGACTTCATCGGAAAGCCGTTCAACCTTTGCGAACTTGGCGTGAAGGCGCTCAATTGGCTGTATCTCGGACAGCTTGGAGTGGTTTGACGGGTTCCCAATTTCAGCCTTCAAGAAGTCCCGATGTGACCGCATCGCATTGGAAATTCGACTGGCTCGTCGGATTCCGGACTTTCCTCCGCACACCTCGAAGCCTGCCTGCTTTGCGGTTCTAACGCGGACACTCCTGTCCGTTCGGGCCGACGGACACAGACAGGCGTATCTGTGTCGCTGTCGTCTAGTTCGCGTACGCCGCTTCGTTTGAGAAGAGCAGCGCCTGCGTGTAGGTTTCCCACGCGTTCAGCGCACGGCGCGAGACGCGGAATCCGTCGTTCTTGATCGCTGCGCGTCCGTCCATGCGGTTGCCACCGCCGTTGTTGATGTTCTTCGCGGCGAAGCTGTTTGCCGCCGTGTCCTGCGATTCGATTTCGAGAAATGCGAGACCCATCTTCAGCTCCTGCGCGGTCGGCCTGCGCTGGAAGATGATGCGGTGGAGAGCGAGGATCTTTCCGCCGGTGATCAGATCCTCACGCGTCGGCTTCTTCTTCGAGATGGAACGGTGGAGCAGCATGACGATCTGCGCGTCGGCATTCGTCAGCTCGCCGGAAAACTCGCGCCGGCCCACGATGCGGCGCACGACGTCCACTGAGAACGGGCTGTTCATGAGGAAGAGCGCCTGCTGCGGGACGATGGTTGTGGTGCGCTTCGAGTTTGTCATCTCGGGCTTCGCAAAATCGAAGTGCGCCATGAGTTCGGAGAGGTTCCCGCGGTCCACGTAGCCATAGACGGAGCGGCGGAAGCTGTGGGGCTCCTCGGTGACGTTCGCGGGCTTGCCTCCGATGGCGAGGTCGAGGTTGCCGCTCATCACAAGCATCGAGTCGCGCACGGATTCAAAGTCGAGCCGGCGGACATTCGCGCGCCAGAGCAGGCGATTGTAGGGATCCTTGTCCTGGTATTCGTCAATGACGTGGCTGCTCTCCTGATAGACCCGCGAGAGCATGATGAGACGGTGCAGCTTTTTCAGGCTCCAGCCGTTTTCGACAAAGTAGGCCGCGAGGTAATCGAGCAGCTCGGGGTGCGTGGGCGTCTCGGCCATCGTGCCGAGATCGTCCGGCGTCGAGACGATGCCTTCGCCGAAATGGTGCATCCACACCCGGTTCACCATCACGCGCGCGGTGCGCGGGTTTGCCTTGTCGGCGATGCACTGCGCGAGTTCGAGCCGCCCGCTGCCCTTGGTGAAAGGCACGCCTTTTCCCGTGGGCGAGAGCACATCGAGGAAGCGGCGCGGCACGATTTCGCCGCGTGTGTTTGCCTGTCCGCGGATGAAGACCGGCGAGTCCACAGGCTGCGGCTTGTCGGCGACGATCATCGCGTAAGCGGGCGAACCGGGATGCGTGAGCTGGAGTTCGTTCAGTCTCGCGAACCCGCCCTGCGCGTCGCGTTTGCGGTTGTTCGGCAGGCGGTCAATGAGCTGGCGGAAGTCCGCAATCGAGAGCGAGCCGCCGGGCTTCACCTCGAAGGGAATCTGGAGCAGCTCGGACATGGCGGCATCGACGCCGGACACGACTTCGCTGGAGGCGACCGCCATTTCATCGAGCCAGAGCGCGGACTTCGGCGCGACCATCGCGAACGCATCGTCGTAGATCTGCCAGACGTCCTTGATGGACTTCACCATGCCCGGCTTCGCATTGCGGAACGCGAGCGCGACGAGCCGGTTGATCGGTTTCTTCGTGGTGCCAGGCAAGATCCCGGCCTGCACCTGAGCAATGATCGCGGGCGACTTCGCGGCAAATTCCCCGCCCTTCAGCGCGGACAAAACTGCGAGCGGCCCAAAGACCGTGTCTTCCTTTTTCCTCGTGCGTGCCTCGACGCGGCGCGCGACCTCGTCGTCGAGTTTGTTCGCGTCGCGGAACTTCACAAATGGCGAGACATTGTCCGACTCGCTCGCCGCTTCGCGAGAGAGTGAGATGAGTTCGAGATACTGCGGCGACTTGAGGCGGAAGGTCTGGTTGAAATGCCCGACGGATTCGTAGTACGCGCCGACGATACCCTTCTTCACCGCGGTCTCTTTTTTCACAAAATCAGCGAGATCATCCTTCGGTGGGAGGGAGCCGATGAGCGGCTTCACGCCCGGCTCGGTGATGCTCGAGAAGACGCCGTGCAGGGCGTAGTAGTCCTTCTGCGAGATGGGATCGAACATGTGATCGTGGCAGCGCGCGCACGAAACGGTCATCGCGAGCATCGCCTTGCTCACGGTGTCAATGCGCTCGTTGATGATGTCGTTCGCATTTCCAAACCGCTCGCCGACGGTGATGAAGCCGAGCGCCGCGAGATGCTCGCCATTGTTCCCGAGCTCTTCCTTCGGCATGAGATCCGCGGCGAGCTGATACGTCACGAACTTGTCGTAAGGCATGTCGGCGTTGAGCGCATTGATGACCCAGTCGCGATACGTCCACGCATACGCGAAGCGATAGTCCTGGCCGTTCGTATTCTCGCCCGCGGTGTCGCTGTAGCGCGCGGTGTCGAGCCAGTGGCGGCCCCAGCGCTCGCCGTAGTGCGGTGAGGCGAGGAGGCGATCCACGGCGCGCGCCCAAGCCCCGGCATCGTCGCGCTTGTAATCTGCAACAAATGCCTCGATCTCCGCCGGGCTCGGAGGCAGCCCGATGAGGTCGTAATAGCCGCGCCGCAGCAAAATCTCCGGCATCTCCGCCGCCGCGTCAGGCGACGGTAGCATCTTCGCGGCTTCGATTTTTTGCAGGACAAAGCAGTCCAGCGGCGTGCGGCACCACTGCTGGTTTTTGTTGATCGGCACCTTCGGGATTTTCACCGGCAGGTAGGACCAATGGCCGCGCGCCTTGTCCGTCATGCCGCTCAGCTTGGTCTTCACTGCGGTCGCGTTTGCGGGCGTCGGCGCGCCCATCTTCACCCAAGTGGTGAGGTCGCCGATCTGCGCCGCGCTCAATTTTCCGCCGGTGCTCGAGGGCGGCATCTGCATGTCGGGATCGCCGTAGTTAATGGCCTTGATGAGCAGTGACTTCTCCGGATTGCCCGGTGTGACCGCGGGGCCGCTTTCGCCGCCCTTCAGCATCGCATCACGCGAATCGAGCGTGAGGCCGCCCTTGCTCTTTCCCGCGTCCGCGCTGTGGCAGCGATAGCAGGTGTCCGCGAGGATTGGCCGGATCTTCGTCTCGAAAAATTCCGTCTGTTCCTTCGTGATTTCCTGCGCGTGCGCCGCAAGCGATGTCACGAATGCGATCGTGGAAAGCAGGATGACGCGCGGAATGGCGGCCAGTCTTCCGGAGGTGGGGAAGGGGATGTTCATAGCAAGGGTAGCCGCACCGTAGCCCGGAAAAAGCGGGCCTCCAGCGTGAATTTTGGCCGCGCGACTTGCTTGCCGAAGTGTGTGTTGCGGCCCGCAAAAATTTTTCCGATGAATTGCCGCGAGCGGTGCGCGTCGAAGTGTGCAGATATGAAAATCCTGCTCGCAGCCTCCACCCTCGCACTCATCCTCACCGCAACCGGAACGACCGCCGTGGCCCACGAACGCTACGACGGCGACTACTGGACCTACCGTCACCGGCTCGCAGCCTCGCGCTCCGAAGCACCTGAGGTCCTGTATGATCGCTACGGGAACAAAGTCATCATCAGCCACGGCCGGCGCTACGTCGTTCCGGTCGAGGAAAACTGCCGTCGTGCACCCGTGGCCGCCCCCCGATACCGCCGCGCTCCGTCGCATTTCGAGCCGCCCTTCGTCAGCGCGCTGAGGTCCATTTTCCGCCACTGATCTGCGCCCCGCAAACCCCCGAAGCCGGCCAGTGAGCCGGCTCCAAAAAGAGCCGCGAGGACCCCCCTTCTTCGCGGCTCAAGTTTTTTACAACAGGTGATCACTCCGTGCGAACGGACACGCACCCGCGCGACATGCGAACATTGGATGTTGAGTGTTGGACGTTCGATGTTTGGCCCGCCGCAGGCGCCGCCGGTTCACACAGATGACGTAATAATTACGTCCGGCTGCGACAGCGCCCTCGCGCGACTGCGCTGGCAATCCCGTCGCGTCCGTGCTTTGAATCCTCCGCACCTGCATTCCCCGATCTCATGTCTGAAAATCTCAGCGCCCTCTCATTCCGCAAAAGCGCCGGCAAAAATCTTTTCGAGCGCATGGTCGAGGCTGCGGAAAAAACCGGCACCGCTGCGGCCCCCGAGACTGCACGCTCGCTCGGTGAGGAGTCGCTGTTCGGCGATGCAATCACGCTCGGCGCGGTGTCGTTTTACGACTTTCTGAAAAAGGAAAACGAGGGGAAGAAAGTGTTCGTCTGCAATGGCTCCGCGTGCCTCGTCGCCGGGACGCAGGGGAAGCTGCACGACGCGCTCGGGCGGAGTTTTTCGGAAAGAGAAATCGGCCACATTTGCTGCCTGGGACGCTGCCATCAGGGCGGTGCATTTCAATATGAGGGGCGCAATTTTTCCGGGCAGAGCGACACGGCGCTCGACGCGCTTTTTTCAAAAGATTGTAGCCGCGCCTCGTCAGAGCGCGGGCAAACTTCTGCGGCGGGGGTTCAGCCCGCGCTCTTACGAGACGCGGCTACGGAGGATCGCTACGAAGTCGTCTCGCATCTCCAGCCCGCGCAACTCACCGCGCCATTTCCCGGCGTCGAAAAATACTTCGCGCCCTTCCGCGAACTGCTGAAAAAGGATCGCGACTGGCTCGCGGGCGAACTCAAGGACTCCGGCCTGCGCGGACGCGGCGGCGCAGGATTCCCGCTGCACTTCAAATGGTCCGCCTGCCGCGCGAGCGAGGGTGCGGTAAAGTACATCGTGTGCAATGCGGACGAGGGCGATCCCGGTGCTTACATTGACAAGTATCTCATGGAGCAGCGCCCGCACTCGGTGCTGCTCGGCATGATGGTCGCGGGGTGGTTCGCCGGCGCGGAAGTCGGCGTGCTCTACATCCGCGCGGAGTATCCCGATTCGATCCGCATCGTGGACGCCGCCATCGCAGAACTGCGCGCCGCGGGCTTGCTCGGAAAAAACATCGCGGGCAGCGGATTCAATTTCGAGCTGAAGACCATCAAAGGCGCAGGTGCTTACATCTGCGGCGAGGAAACGGCGCTGCTCGCGAGCATCGAAGGCCAGCGCCCGGAAGTGCGCGTGCGTCCGCCGTTCCCGACCGTCGAGGGCCTGTATCGCAAGCCGACGATCGTGAACAACGTGGAGACGTTCTCGAACATCCACCCGATCCTCACGCTCGGCGGAAAGGGCTACGCAAAAATCGGCACCGCTCAGAGCACCGGTCCGAAGCTGCTCTCGCTCGACAGCCATTTCGCAAAACCCGGCATCTACGAAGTCGCGATGGGCACGCCGCTCGCCGACGTGGTCACGCTCGCGGGCGGCTTCCGCACGAAGGTCAAAGCCATCCAAGTCGGCGGCCCGCTCGGCGGCATCGTGCCGGTGGGGAAAATCGGCGAACTCACCGTGGACTTCGAGTCGTTTAAGAAAGCCGGATTCCTCCTCGGTCACGCGGGCGTCGTGAGCATCCCGGAGTCGTTCCCGATGATCGAATACATCCAGCATCTCTTCCAATTCACCGCCGACGAGAGTTGCGGCAAATGCTTCCCGTGCCGGCTCGGCAGCACGCGCGGCGCGGAACTCGTCGCGAAGGCCCGCAGCGACAACAGCTACAAGATCGACCGCACACTCATCGACGATCTGCTCGACACCATGGAATTGACCTCCCTCTGCGCCCTCGGCGGCGGCGTGCCCTTGCCGATCAAAAATGCGCTGCAATATTTCGAGGACGAGCTTCGTCCTTTCCTAAGCTCCGAACCAGAGAAGCGCTAACCCATCACGACCATGGTCCAGGATCTCGCTACCATCACCGCCTACATCGACGGCACGCCTCACCAGTTCCGCACGGGCGACACGCTGCTCAATTTCATCGACCGCCATCGCGGGCGCGGACATGTGCCGACGCTTTGCGATGCACCGCAGCTCAAGCCGTATGGCGCTTGCCGCGTGTGCTCCGTCGAAATCGCGCAATCCGCAGACGGGCCGCGCCGCGTCGTGGCCTCGTGCCACACGCCGCTCACTGCAGGGATGCACATCTTCACCGAGTCGCCGAAGGTGCGCGGACTGCGGAAGAATATCGTCGAACTCGTCCTCACCGATCACCCGCTCGACTGCCTCACTTGCGAGGTGAACGGCAACTGCGAGTTGCAGACCGTCGCGGCGAAGGTCGGCATCCGCAGCGTGCGCTATCCGGCCGGGAAAAACCACCTCGACCGCAAGAAGGACCTCTCGCACCCCTACATGACTTCGGACCTCTCGAAGTGCATCAACTGCAACCGCTGCGTGCGCGCGTGCGACGAGGTGCAGGGGCAGTTCGTGCTCTCGATGCACGGTCGCGGATTCGATGCTCGCATCATCAAGGGGCTCGACACCACGTTCGAGGATTCGCCGTGCGTGTCGTGCGGCGCGTGCTCGCAGGCGTGCCCGACCTCGGCGATTTCGGATACGTTCAAATCGAAAAGCATCGAGGCGACGAAAAAGACGCGCACGATTTGCACGTATTGCGGCGTTGGCTGCAACTTGGAGGTCGCGACGAAGGGCAACGAGATCCTGTCCATCCAGGCGCCGTTCGACGCCGAGGTGAATGCCGCGCACACCTGCCTCAAGGGCCGCTACGCGTTCAAATTTTACAACCACCCCGACCGCCTGCGGAAGCCGCTCATCCGCACCAACGGCCACTTCGTCGAGGCCACGTGGGACGAGGCGTATGACCACATCGCGACGAATTTGAAGCGCATCAAAGCCGAGCACGGCGGCGATGCGGTCGGCGGCATTTCGTCGGCGCGCTGCACGAATGAGGAAAACTACC
The DNA here is from genome assembly GCA_014189875.1 of Verrucomicrobiota bacterium. GTDB lineage: Bacteria > Verrucomicrobiota > Verrucomicrobiia > Chthoniobacterales > Chthoniobacteraceae > SXWH01. Next base: position 7,717 of record BJFP01000210.1, read on the forward strand.
TCATGCAGAAATTCATCCGCGTGGCGTTCGGCACGAACAACATTGATGCCTGCGCGCGCGTCTGCCATTCGCCGACCGCGTGGGGTATGCAGAAGGCATTCGGCACCGGCGCGGCGACGAACTCGGTGATCGATCTGCAATACACGAACTGCATCCTCGTCATCGGCGCGAACCCCAC
>BJFP01000211.1 GCA_014189875.1 Verrucomicrobiota bacterium
GAACGGGTGATGGTTTCGTGCAGGTTCAGCAGCACGCGTGCGACGTGCGTCCACGCGGCGAGTTCGGTTTTGTCGAGCGCGGCAGGCGCAGGCGCGAGACCGACTTTCAGCAGCGCGTCGGCGGATTTTTCCTCCTGCCGATATGCTGAGAGCCGCTCGTTCAGAAGCGCGCTGATCGTCTTTTGCTCCGCAGCATCCGGGTCGCGCTGGAGCACCTGCTGCCACGCCCACTTGATGCGCGCGGCGGTGTCGCCCTTGCATTCGCCGAGGATGCGCGCGGCGAATATGCGCGCCGCCTCCACGTAGGTCGGGTCGTTCAGCAGCACGAGGGCCTGCTGCGGGATGTTCGAGCGGTTGCGTTCGGCGCAGGCCTCTTCGCGGCTCGGCGCGTCGAATGCGACCATGCTCGGATGCAGGAAGCTGCGCTGCCACCACGTGTAGAGGCCGCGGCGGTACTGCGCCTCGCCCGTGTCCGCGGGATAAATGCGGCGCGGGAAGTTCAGATTGTCCCAGTAGTCCTCGGGCTGGTACGGCTTCACGCTCGGGCCGCCGATCTTCGGCACGAGGAGTCCGGAAATGGCGAGCGCGTTGTCGCGCACGAGTTCCGCGTCGAGCCGGAACGGGCTCTGCCGCGCGATCTCGCGGTTGTAGGGATCGGCGGCGAGCTGCTCCTTCGTCGCAGTGGACACTTGGCGGTAAGCCGCGCTCGTGACGATCGTGCGCACCATGCGCTTCACGTCCCAGCCGCTGTCCATGAACTCGCACGCGAGCCAGTCGAGCAGCGCGGGATTTGGCGGCGGCTCGCCCTGCGCGCCGAGGTCGTCGAGCACCTTGCTGAGGCCCATGCCGAAGAACTGCTTCCACAGCCGGTTCATGACCGTGCGCGCGGTGAGCGGATTGTCGCGGGCCACGAGCCACTCGGCGAGGTCGAGACGCGTGGGTTCGCGGCCCTCGATTTTTTTCTGCGGAAGGTAATGCGGCAGCGCGGCCTTCACGACTTCACCGCTCTCGTCCATCCAGTTTCCACGCGGCAAAATCCGCACCGTGCGCGGCGTATCGCTGTGAATCGACACGATGCACTTCGGCGCGGCCTTCTCCGAATCGGCCTTCTCCTTTTCAGCGTTCGTGATCTTCGCCCGCAGCTCGGACAGCTCCGGCGCGATCTGCTTGAACGCCGCGTCGAGCTTCTGCTTCTGCGCGGCGGTGCGCTTCTCCGGCGCGACTTTCAAAACGTCCGCGATGTCCTTCGCTGGAAGCGCATCGTGCCGCGCGCGCACTGGCTTCGCAGCAGTCGTCGCGCTCAGACGCAGATTCGCGATCTCGTGATTTTCGCCGCGGGCAAATGTGAGCGTGAACGTCAGCACCGCGTCTGCATCGGCGAGCGGCTCGGCCAGTTCAAGGAACAGCGCCTGATCCGCGCCCGTGCCGCCGAGCAGCGACCAGCCGTTGTCCTTCTTGTTCGCGACGCCGTCCACCGCAGCCGCTGCCGCGAATCCTTTCTGCTCAAACGTCGCGCTCGCGTGGCCGATCCTGAGCGCGGCTTTTTTTTCTGCGGTGATCGCGATCTCGCTCAGCACAAAATTGCCGTTCGACGCGAGCCCGACGCCCGCGGATTTTTCCTTCAGCGCCTCGATGCGGAATCCAGTCACACCTGCCGCCGCCTTCGCCGTGATCGTATAAGTTTCCGTGCCGTCGTTCTGTTTCGGCGTGTCGCGCTTTCCCTCGACCACCGCGCGCACCACGCCGTCCTTGTCCGCCTTGAGCGTCATGTTCTTCTTCGACGATGACGCACTGAGCGGCTTCAGCGCCTGCCACGCGCTGCTGCTCGCGAGCGAGTCGAGCGCAGACTTTTCCCACGCGGCCTGCGAAGCGGCGAGTTTCGGGTGCGGCTTTGCAAATTCCGTCTGCAACGCGGTGAGCCGCCCGCCGATGTCCGCGAGCTTTTTCTCCAGCTCTGCGCCGATCACCGTGATGCCATCCTCGCGCTTGCCGAGGATCGGCTCCTTGATGTCCGCAAAAAATGCGCCCATCGAATAGAAGTCGCGCTGCGTCCACGGATCGAATTTGTGATCGTGGCACTGTCCGCAGCCGGTCGTCTGGCCCATCCACGCCGCGCCGACCGCGCGCACACGATCCGTGAGCATCCGCACCTCGTAATCCTTCGCCTGCGCGCCGCCTTCCTCCGTCGAGAGCAGCAGCCGGTTGAACGCCGATCCCACGCGCGTCTCCTGGTTTGCACCGGGCACGAGGTCGCCCGCAATCTGCTCAATGGTGAAGCGGTCGAATCTCTTGTTGTCGTTGAAGCTCTTGATCACCCAGTCGCGATACGGCCAAACGTTGCGCGGATTGTCCGAATGGTAGCCGATCGTGTCCGCAAAGCGCACCACATCGAGCCAACCGATCGCCATGCGCTCGCCGTAGTGCGGGCTCGCGAGCACGCGCTCGACGAGCTTCGCATACGCATCCGGCGACTTGTCCGCGACGAACGCCGCGACCTCCTCCGGCTTGGGCGGAAGCCCGAGCAGATCGGCGTAGAGCCGGCGGATCAAAGTGCGGCGATCCGCCTCCGCCGAGGGCTTCAGTCCGATCTCCGCGAGGCGCTTTTGCAAGAGCACGTCCACGCCATTCTGCCCCGCGGGCAGAGCAGCTTTCACCGGCTTTTCATAAGCCCAATGCCCCTGGTATTCCGCACCCTGCGCGATCCATTTCCTCAGGATTTCCTTCTGCCGCGCCGTGAGTTTTTTGTGCGACTCCGGCGGCGGCATCAGCTCGTCCTTGTGCGTCGAGAAAATGCGCTTCACGAGTTCGCTCGCCTCGGGCTTTCCCGGCACGAACGCCTCGCTCTTCAGCGCCTGCTCGCGGATGTCGAGCCGCAGCTTTGCCTCGCGGTGTTTCGGATCGTTGCCGTGGCAGTAGAAGCAGTTGTCCGAGAGGATCGGCCGCACATCGCGGTTGAATTCGATCTTCGCCGGCAGCGGCGCATCGGCGGCGCGCGCGATGCCCGCGGCAAACAGACAGAGAAGGAAGGATTTTTTCATGGCGGACATTTTCATATCAGTGACTCGGCGTTGCCGGTTTTGTTTGGGGTGTGTTGTTCCGGCGGCACGTTTCACAGCGCAACAGGATCCTGACTGTGGGGGCGAGCGGCGTGGCAGGAAAAGTAGTCTGCGGCTTTAGCCGGTAAAGACGTTCGCACGCGATGCCGGCTAAAGCCGTGGACTACTTTTCCGGGCCGCACTCCAGCCGTCATTCCTTTCCACGTCTCATTTCACGTCGAGAAATGTCACATCATCGCACTGCGCCTTCGCGTGCGGTGCGGTGCGCTCGGGCGCGATCGTGAGCGTGTGTTCGCCTGCGGCGATCGCGGCCTCGGAGCGCCCGTTCGTCAGCGCGACGGGCTTGCCGTCGAGCCATGCGGACTTCACTCCAGTGAGGATGAGCGGCTGCTTCGTCGCGTTCGCGGCGCTGAAGCGCACGCTCGCATACGGCTTGTCCGGCATGTCCTCCTTGCGAAGCTGGCCGTTGATCAGCGTGGTCACGTTCACGGGTTCTTCTTTCACAGCCGGGCCACCGGGCGCCGCCGCGGTGAAGCTCCAGATTCTCGCCACGTTTGCCTTGCTCGCATCGAACGGGCCGGGCCGTCCGATCTGGCTGAGGAATGCGAAAAGGTTGCGTTTGTCGCCCACGCTCAGCGCATCCACGAGGCCGGGCAACATGAGGCTGCCGACGTTTTCCTTCTTCACGATGTTCGCCTTCACGACGGGCATCTCGAAGCCGGGGCCGGGGCGGATGATCACCTCGGTCGCCGTCTCGCGCGCAGGGATGCCGGTCAGCACGTTGCCGTCCTTCATCGTGAACGCGAAGCCGTGGTAGCCTTCCTTCACTTTCGCGGCGGGATTCAGGGTGCTCTCGATCAGGTAGTCGAGCGGCGCGCTCGCACCGATGCTGGAAAAGTCGGGGCCGAAATTTCCTCCGACACCGCCGATGGCGTGGCACGCGACGCAGCCTGCGCGGCGATACACGAGTTCGCCGTCGGCGCTGTTGCCGCCCTCGGGAACGGACTTCATGAATGCGGCGATCTCCGCCGTGAAATCGCGCGGCGCGACCTTCGCACCCGCGAGCGGTTGCAGCGCGGTGACAAGCGCATTCCCGCCGCGGCCCAAGGCGCGCGCGGTCTGCAACGCATCGGAGTATGCGGACGCTGGAAGATCTTTCGGCACCCGGCCGGCAAACTGGTTTGCAAACTGCGCATTCTGGAAAAGCTCGCGCCACAGCGTCTGCGAATCGGCCTGCGAGGTCGTCTGCTTCAAGATGGACGGCAGCACTGCGATCGCCGCGTCGGGCGCATGGGCTGCGAGCGGGATCAGCGCATCGCGCCGGACGTTTGCGGGGCGATCTTCGGCGACGAGTTTCTTCAAGGCTTCAACAGTGCCGCCGCCGCCGATCTGCCGCAGCGCGGCGAGTGATTCGCGGCGCAGTGCGTCGTCCTTTGCGTCGCCGGAAAATTCCGCGAGCGTGCCGATCATTCCGCCCTGCTGCCACTCTCCCGCGAGACGGATGCTCGCAAGTTGCAGCGCACGGTCGGGTGATTTCACGAGCGTGGCAATCACGCCGAGATCGCCCTGCGGACGCAGCCGCCGATTCTTCGCGGCATCTGCGAGCGCGTTCGCAGCGCGCACGCGCGCGGCAGGCTGCAATTTTCCATCCGCGATGAATGCCTGCGAGAGCGTGTCAATCTCCGCCTGTCCGCCGGATTTGCCGATCAGCTCAATCCACGGCCCGGTGCCTGCGGCATCAATGCCGCGGCTCGCGGAGAGCCGCTGCATGTACGGCGCGGCGATGGTCGGACCCACGATGCCCGCGAGCGCGGCGAGCTGCTGCTCACGCCCGGTGAGCTTGTCGGGATGCGCGGCGATTTCCTCGAGCCACGGGCGCGCGAGTTCGTTCACGGAAGTCCACGCCGCAAAGTCGAGGAAGCTGTCGCCCGCATCGGTCGGCAGGTTTCTTAAAACAACATCCGCGCTCTCGAACGTCCTCACGCGGGCGAGCGCGCGGAATGCCTCCAACCGCACGCGCGGATGCTGATCCGCCGCGACGAACGGCGCGATCGCGCGGATGTCCGTGTCGCCTGCGTGCCCCTGCGCCTTGCCGAGTTCGCGCAACGCGACCTGCACGCTCGCATTGTCGGAAGACTTCGCATCCACCATCGCGACTAGATGCTTCGTGTCGCCCGTGCGCGCACTCAGCAGCCACGCTGCGTGACGCCGCGTCGTCTCATCCTTGACCCAGCCCGCGAGCGCCTTTTGCAATTCAGCCACGGGCACCTTCGCGAGTTCGCGGCGCGCGGCCTCGAAGTCCCAGCGGTTCGGCGAGAGCAATTTTTCCAACAGCGCATTCACCGGCTGTCCCGCGACCGGCTGCCACGCGAGCGGCTTGCTGCCTTTCGGGGCGATGCGCCAGATGCGGCCATGCTCCTTGTCGCGGCGCGGATCTCGGAAATCCACCTCGCCGTGATTGATGATCGGGTTCGTCCAGTCCGCGACATACAGCGCGCCGTCCGGCCCCATCGCCAGTGCGATCGGGCGGAAAGTCGCGTCGCTCGTGCGCGCGACGTCGGCCTCGACTTTGGTCACATAGCCGGATTTTTTCGCCGTCTTCGAGAGATCGGTGAAGCTGAAGCGCACGATGCGGTGCGCGCGGAAGTCGTTCGTGATCGCATTGCCCTGCCACTCCGCACCGAAGAGCGGGCTGTTCACGAGTTCGAGGCCGGCGAATTTCGGATACGAGCCGGGGCTGATGCTCGTGATCGTGCGGCGCGCACCCTCCGACGGCGGCAGCACCGCGCCGGGGAAACTCCAGCTCACACCATTTCCATCCGCACCCGAAGTGAGAAACGTCTGCCCTGCCGCGTCCTCCTGCTGGCCCCAGCAATTCACGAGGCCCTTCGAGTGAACTTCGAGCCGCTCGGTGTTCGGATCGTACGCGAACGCGACGCCCGAATTCGCGCGCACGAGTCCCCACGGCGTCTCGATGTGCGAGTGAATGTAGATCGTCTGGTGGAAGTAGAGGCGGCCATCAATGCCCCAGTGCAGGCCGTGGATGATGTGATGCGTGTCCTCCGTGCCGAAGCCGCTGAACACGATCCGGCGATCCGAGAGCAGGCCGTCGGAACCGGGCTTCGTGAGGTGCAGCAGCTCTGTGCTCGCGCCGACGAAGCAGCCGCCCGTGTTGTCCGGCGCGACGCCGGCGGGGATGAGCAGCTTGTCCGCGACGACGCGCGAGACTTCCGCGACACCGTCGTGATTCGTGTCTTCGAGGACGATGATGCGATCATTGCCGGTGGACGGGCCGAACTTCGCGGAATTGCCCTCCATCTGCGCACCGAGATCATCGGGGTTCACCTGCGGATACGTGTTCGACGACGCGACCCACAGCCGACCCGACGTGTCCCAGTTCATGCCGACGGGTTTTTGCATCAGCGGATTCTCGGCGAAAAGCGTCATCTGCAAACCTTCGTCGAGCGTGAACTTCGGCTGCGGCAAAGGCGGCAGTGCGGGCAGTTTCGTCTCGCTCTTCGGCTCGGGCGCAAGCGTGCTCGGCTTGCCCGCGGAGATGCCGATCACATTCGCCTCGGCCTTTTCCACGAGCGAATCGAACTTCGGAATATCCACCGCATTGCGACCCTGCTCGCGTTTGCGGAAACCGAAGATGTAAGTGTAGTTCGCGGGCCTGCTGCGGTGGAAGAAGAGCGAGTTCTTGCGCAGGATCGCCTCGCGCAACGTGATCTGTGCGGGTGTCTCCGCGTCCCAATTCGCCGCATCCGTCTTCCAGCCGAGCTGCGCGCAGAAGCTCTCGGCCAGCGCGCGGTATCCGCGCTGCGTGAGGTGGATTCCGTTGTCCGTCCCCTGCGCGAGATTCACGCCTGCGCCCTTCCATTCGCCGCGCACGAACGGCGCATGCTTCTCCGCCGCGAGCTGCTCGACGACCTTTTCGTATTCGGCGAGCACCGCATTGTGCTCCGCCGGATCGGGCAAGCCGGGCCGCGTCGCGCGGAGATCTTCATGGCGAATTGGGCCGACAAAGACAAAGCGCACCTTCCCATCCGGGCTCGCCTTCACGATGAGATCCATCAGCGCGAGCAGTTCGGCGCGGAATTTCGCGGGACTGTGCTCCAGGCCATAGCGGACAGGATCGGGATTCAGCACGGGATCATTTTTCCGATAAGTCAGATCATCGAGGCTCGCCGCCATGCCGTAGCCGAGGATCGCGACTGTCGGCTTCACCACGGCGAGCTGTTCCTTCAGCGAATCTTCGCCCTTCGCGACCGGATCGAAGCTTGCGCGCGACGCACCGAGCGGGCTGTCGCCGCTATAGCCGAGATTCCGCACCGCGAAATTGCGCCCGGCAAATTCACGCCGCATCCGCGCCTCGATGGTGCCGAAATTATTCTCACGCTCGATGAGCACGTCGCCGATGAGCAGCACGCGGTCGCCGTCCTTGATGTCGAGCTTTCGTTCGGCAGCGGAAAGCGGGAGGCACACAGATGCCACGAGGCAGATGATGGAGAGGATGCGAGGGATGTTCATGATGAGTGGGAAATAGAGGAGCCAGCGGGCGAGTTCTTAGGGGCGGCGATGGCGCGATGGAAATGCTTATTTCAGATCACCATGACCAAAGCTTGCGGACATGACAGACGCCGATTGAATCCGCGCTGCCGGATTCGGTTCAAGGTCAGCACACGCGACAATGCTGTGGCTGAATCTCGCGCAGAGCGTTGCCATCGTCGGCGCGGATCCCAGATCCGCGCGTTCGTCCACCGTAAGCAGCGAGACGTCATTTGACAGACACGATGAGATCGCTGCGACACTCCGG
>BJFP01000212.1 GCA_014189875.1 Verrucomicrobiota bacterium
CCCTGTTGCGAATGCGCATATGACTCAAAACCAGAAGCCCTGGTCGCACCGGAAACGGTCAGAACGCGGACGGGCGTCGGGGAGTGAGGGGGTATGCTTGTTTTCGGGCAGTGTGCGGTCTCGCAAATGAGGTTCGCTCGCGTCTTTACGGCAGGTAGTCGAGGAGTGAGTGTTGCAGGAGTTGCGCGCCACTTTTCAATGCGGCCTCGTAGGTGGCCTGGGTTTGCGTCAGCCGGACGATGGTCTGCGCGATATCCGCATCCGTATCGGTGGAAGTGAGCGCTTCCAAATCAGTGAATCTGCTTTGGTTCATCGTCTGGACGGATTCCAGCCGTGTCTGCGTCGCGCCGATGTCGCCGAGCGTGCCGATGAGATCGGTTTCAGAGGTATGCAAGCCCGGCTGCGCCGCCTGCACGGCGGTCCCGCTTTGCGCTTGGAGCGCATCGCGCAGGGCGACCATGTTATTGATGAAGTCGCCCAGTTTCTGATTCGTCGCACCGTCGGTTTGCGGGGTAATCGTGGCGTTGTCCGAAACCCGAACTTGCGCCGCGCTTGCCGCGCCTGTGTAGGTCACGCCCGTGATTTTTCCGGCGGGGTCCCGTGTCACATTGAAAGGTGTCGCGTCAGTCTTGGTGGCGCCAAAAAGGTGATTTCCAGCGAGCTGTGAATCCGTGACCTGCACCGCCTGCTCAAGCAGACTGTTCACTTCCGAGACATAGGCATTGTAGCTGTCTGCACCGTTGATGCCGACGCCCAGCACCGCGATTTCGCCTGCGCGATCGGAGATGCTCTTGAGGCTCTTTACCCCGGAGTAAGTGGCCTGGCTCACGGTGAGCGCGCGGTCACCATTTTGCGACCATTGCTGGACCTGCTGTTTGTCAGCTTGGAATTGCAGCACGCGCGACATGGCATCCGGATCGTCACTCGCCTTTGTGATCCGCTGGCCGGTGGATACCTGCGACTGCAATGCCGTTTGTTTGCTGAGAAGCTGTTGCAATCGTGTTACCAGCGACTCCGATTGGGAATAGTTAGGGATGCGCATAGGATTAGGCTCCGAGACGGTTGATCAGGGTGTCCAGCAAGTTGTCGAGCGTCCTGATAACCCGCGCGGACGACTCATAGGCGCGCTGGTATTTCATGAGGTCGGCCATCTCCTCGTCCATGTTGACGCTGCTGACGGCGTTACGTTCGCCCGTCACCAATTGCTCGACGGATTGCTGGTCAGTCAGCCGTGCATTCACGCTGGCGAGAGCCGCACCGTGGCCCGTCACCGTGCTGCCGATGAAGCCAGTGAGGGTGCCATTGATGAGGTCGCCTGACCCCGTGGAAAAGGTTTTCCCAGCGAGAGCGCCCACGGCAAGTGCGATATCGTTTGCGCCGGCATCGCCATTGGAACCCGCGCGAAGCGTGCTGTAGCTGAGCGCCGGATTGAGCGCGAGGATGCCGCTGGCGGGCGGCACTTGGAAAAAGTCGGTACCAGTCCCGCCGGGGTTGTACGCGGCATTCACGGAGCCGGCGAGTTGTTGCGCGGCGTTCCGCAGATTGTCACGGAGACCAGCCACCGCACCGTCGCGAGCCGTGAGATTGCCCACCAGCGATCCGCTCTGCAGTGCGAGCGCCACCGGCGGCACGCCGCTCGTGAAACCGCTGCCGGTGAAACTGAGTCCGCCGCGCACGGCGTCGCCCTGCACGAGCGCAAATGTGCCACCGGAGCCGTCGCGCGCGAGCACTTCGATTTGTCCGCTGGAGCCCGCGAGCGGCTGCGTTGTGAAGTCCATCTGTTTCGCGAGACTTTCGAGCAACGCCTGCCGCTGGTCGCGGAGATCCACGGCGGAACCCGGAGCGCCCGCCTCGGCTGCTCCGATTGCTTTGTTCAGTCCAGCGATCTGTTTCAGCAAGCCGTTGACATTGGACACACCGGCGGTCACTGCGCTTGTGAGGTCAGCTTGCAAGCCGGCGAGCCGCTGATCGGACGTGTTGAATTTGTCCGCGAGGACGGCTGCCTTTTGCAGAAGGACCTGTCGTGCGCCCGAGTCGGTCGGATTTGCCGAGAGTCCCTCCCAGCCGTTGAAAAAATCGTTCAGCGAGGAGCTGATGCCGGTCGTTGACTGCGAGGCATCGCTGATGGAACCCGATCCCGCCGAACGATCCACCTGTTCGCCGAGGCTGGTCTCGGCACGGCTGTAGGCGCTCTGCTGGGATTCGAGCAGCGCGGTGCGCGAGACTTCCGCGGTGACGTTCGCATCGAGGAAGCTGTCGCGGATCTGCTCGATGCCCAGCGCCTCCACTCCGGTTCCCTGCGTGCCGAGCGCGGTCTGAATCTGCGTCCGGTCGCTGAGATTCACGCGCTGCCTAGCATAGGCGGCGTTGTTGACGTTGGAAAGATTGCGGCCTGCTGTCTGAACGCCCGCCTGTTGCGCGCCGAGCGCGTGTGCCGTGATGGAAAGTCCGCCGAGTAGATCTGACATGGCTTAGCTCCTGTCCAATAGCCGCGACATGCCGGCGGCGAGTTTGATGTTCACCCGGCCTCGCGCCGAATAGGTCTTGCTGACGGATCGCGGATTGACCCGCGTGATTAGTTCCTCTGCGAGTTCCATGGATCGCGCGAGCAGCACCTGGTTTTGCTGCGCACGCCGTCGCGTCTGGGCGATGAGGCGGTTCACCTCGTCCACGAGCGCCTCGATGAGCGGACGCAGCACAGGGCGAAAATTCGGAGTCAGTGCGCGCAGCGTCGCGGTTTTCGACAGGCCCGCGAAGAGCGCGATTTCTTCCGCAGCGGCCTCGCGTTCCTTGCGGTATCCGTGGGTGATTTCGATCTGATCCTCGATCTCGGCGCTTAGTTCCAGAACTCTGTCCACTTTCCGATCGAGGATTGCTTCCTGCTGAAGCGTGATCAACTGGAGCAGCGCGCCGTATTCCCCCAGTTCCCTGCGAAGGGAGGCGGTGAGGCTGTCCTGCAGATCAGTCGAATCGTGTGTGCTTTCAGCGGCGTAAATCATTGATGCGGATTTTTCGAGAATTGAGTTTGGAGCATTGACGACAGACCGAGACCGCCGGCCTTGGCCATGCTGTCGGCCAAGGTTTCCGTGAGGAGGTAGCCATACACCTGTCCGCCGGGCCCGTCCTGTAGCAGGGATTTCATGGACTCGGATAGAAACTGGCGGAGCAGGATGGCCTCGAAGTTTTGCGCGGCCTCCGCCGTCTTGTCCGGCCTCGTGGTCGTGGACGCGGCGTCGTTCGCGACGGCTTGAGTGGCTGAAGAGATCGGTTGGACGTTCACGGGAAATCTCAGTTGAGGATCAGTTCGGCTTGGAGTGCGCCTGCTTTTTTCATGCTCTGGAAAATGGACATCATGTCCCGCGTCGTCAGACCGAGTGCGTTCAATGCCGAGGAGACTTGCTGGATGGTCGGGAAATCATCCACGACTTTGAATTTCCCTTTTTGTTCGGTTAGGGTCGTCTCCGTGCTCGGGGTGACGACGGTTTCGCCGCGACTCAGCGGTGCCGGCTGCGAGACATTGAGATTCGACGCGATGCTGATCGTGAGCGAGCCATGCGAAATCGCGACGGTGGAAATCCGGACGCTTTCCGTGGCGATGATCGTGCCGGTGCGTTCATTGATCACGACCCTCGCGACAGTATCCGGGATGAGCTCGATGGCACCGAGCGACGCGATGTAGTTCACCTCATAGTCGCGGTATTCCTCCGGCACGGCCACGTTCACTGCGGAGGCGTTCTTCGCGAGTGCGGTGCCGGGGAAGACGCCGTTGATCGCCTCGGCCATGCGCGCTGCGGAGGCGTAGTCGGCATTCAGCAGCAAGAGTTCCACGGTGTTGTTCTTCACGATCTGCGCCGGGATCTCGCGCTCGACGAGCGCGCCGCCGCTGATGATGCCGACCGTCGGATGATTTTTCTGCACGGTCGCGCCGCCGGCCCCGCCCTCGCCGCCGACAAAGCCGCCGACTGCGAGTGCGCCTTGGGCGACGGCATAGACGGTCTTGTCCGCGCCGATCAGCGGTGTTTGCAAAAGGACGCCGCCTTGCAGCGTCTTCGCGTCGCCGATGGAAGAGATGGTCACGTCAATCTTCGCACCGGGTTTTGCAAATGCCGGGATGTCCGCGGTGATCATCACCGCCGCGACATTGTCGGACTTGATGGTGTTCGCCGGAATGTTGATGCCGAATCGCTGGAGCGCGTTCGCGATGCTCTGCACGGTGAACGAAAGCTTGCTGTCGCCTTTGCCCGCGAGTCCGACGACGAGGCCGTAGCCGACGAGCTGGTTGTCGCGCCCGCCTTCCACGATTACGAGATCCTTGATCCGCGCAGCGCGCGCGACTGCGCAAAGAGCTAGGCACGCGATTATCACGAGCAGGGCGATGCGGCGGGAATCCGATGAGGTAAGTGTGATGTTCATTTTCAAAAAGGGTTGACCTTGTCGTTGAGCCGCAGGAGCCAGCCCTTTCTCTGCGCGTCGGTGAGCGTGCCCTCGGAGACGATCTCGATGCGCGCATCGGCGACGTTGCTGGAGAGCACGGTGTTGTCCGGCTGCACGTCGTAGGAGCGGACGATTCCGCGCAGCGAGGCGAACTGCCGCTCCTTGGAAAATGAAATCTCGCGGAGTCCTTCCACGACGAGATTCCCGTTTGGCAGCACATCGATCACCACCACCGCGGCGCGTGTCGCAATCGTCTGGCTGTTCTTGATGTCGCCGCCGCCCGTGTAGCTGTTCGTCCCCTGGGTGGAGATATTCGCGTCCTTCAGGCCTTTCAGTTTGTCGGGCAGTTTGCCGACGAACGTCTTGATGACCGTGTCGGCGATGTTTCCGGCGGTGGTTGAACTTGTCTTGTTCGTCGTGGTCTTCGCGGTGTTCGTGACCGACACGGTTTCCTGGACGACCAGCGTGAGGATGTCGCCCACGCGCTTGGCTCGCTTATCGGCGAACATCCCGCGCTCATCGGTGACTTCTTCGCGCCAGAGCGATCCCGCCTTTGCCGGGATGGCGGCGAGCAGTGCGAAGCACGAGACAGTGAGGAATCTAGAACTGGACTTGGACTTTGGAATCATGGGTGACATGGCCGTTGAATACTTTTTGGCTTTCGACATTGCGCAGCGTGATGAGGTCGCCGACCGCGCCATTTTCGAGCGCGAGCGCCTTCATGCGGACTCCGAACGATCCGCTCTTCGCGAAAACTTCGACGAGCTGCCCTTTGCGGATTAGCGGGCGCACGGTGACGTCCCGCCGCGTGAGCGCGCGGCCGGGGCCGACAGTCTGGCAGAGTTCCAGCGTGGACGGTTCCACGCTTGCGAGAACCAGCGGGATGCGCTCGCGCAACACATCCGCTTTCTGGCTGGTGAGCGACGAGCGGTCGAGCGCCTGACCGCGTTCGAGCTGGTTCGAGGAAAACCAAACATCCTGCCAGAGCTGCGCGCGCAGCGGGAGCTGGCCCTCGACGATGGTTTCGCTGCCGGAGACCACTTTGATGCGAACGACCAATGTGCCGGAGAGACCGCCGACCGGCCATTCCGCGATGGTGAGAACCCAGTCCGCCTCGGGCAGCCGCAGGGCGGGCCATGTGCGGGCGAGGGAGAGTTTCAACTCACCGTCCGCGGCGAAATGTTTGGCGGCCTGCTTCTCCAGTTCGGCCACGAGCGCATCCGTCGTGAGCGAAAATGCGGGACGTGCCGGAGCCATCGGCTGCAATTGCGACAGCAGGCTGGGCGTGGAAGGACGCGCGTCCTTCGGCAGCGGATCGAGGATTCGATCGAGCGGCCCTGCAGCGCACGCGACGCAGGCGAGCGAAAGAAATAGCGGGAGGATCCTCATCGCTTGAGGGTTGCGATTTTCTCCAGCATGTCGTCGGAGGTCTGGATGCTCTTCGAGTTGATCTCATACGCGCGCTGCGCCTGGATCATGTTCACCATTTCGTCCACGATGTTGACGTTCGAGCCTTCGAGGAATCCCTGGGTGATGGTGCCCACGCCGTTGTCGCCGGGATTCTGAAGTTCGGCGGTGCCGCTCGCTGCGGTTTCCTGATAGATGTTTCCGCCGAGCGACTGCAGTCCCGCCGGGTTCGCAAAGCGGGCGAGCTGGATGCGGAAACTCTGCGTGCCCGACGTGCCCTGCACAGTGACTTCACCGGTGGATGCAATGGAGACACCCGCGGAGTTTCCGGTGATTGGCTGAAAGTTGCTCAGGACGAGGAGACCGTCGCTCGTGACGACGCGGCCCTGGCCGTCCACCTTCAGCGCGCCGTCGCGTGTGTAGCCAAACGTGCCATCGGCCCGCTGCACCTGGAGGAATCCGTCGCCCTGGATGGCTATGTCCATTTTCTCACCAGTCTGCTTGAGCTCGCCCTGGGTGAAGACCTTCGATGTCGAAACCACGCGGCTTCCGTTTCCGATTTCGATGCCGGTCGGCACGACCGCGCCCGCACCGGCGTCCGCACCGGCGGCACGCGGCTTTTGATAGAGGAGATCCTGAAACTCGATCTTGGAACGCTTGAAGCCCGTCGTATTAGCGTTGGCCAGATTGCTCGAGATGTTATTAAGATTGAGTTGCTGCGCTTCCATGCCGGAAGCGCCGGAATATAGGGACTGGATCATGGCGGATTATGAGTTGGTGTTTCCTAGTGTTTGGATTGCCTTGTCGGACGCCTCGTCGCTGATTTGGACGACGCGTTGCGCGGCTTCAAAAGAGCGCGCGAGAGTGATAAGATTGACCATTTCCTGGAGCGGCCGGACGTTGCTGCCCTCGATCGCGCCCGTGATGACCTCGGGGCGTTCCACGGTGCTGGGCACAACATTGGGATCGGAAGGCGCCAGCAGGCCGTCGCCCTCCGCTTGCAGCTTCGCCGTGTCTGCAAAATCATACACGGCGATTTTGCCGATCTGCGTGTCTCCTTGGATGATCGTGCCATCGGCATTCACCGAGATGCGCCCGCCTTCCGGACGGAGTGTCACCGGCCCGCCATCGCCCTGCACGGTGTAACCCTGACGGTTTATCAAGACGCGTTCGGCGTTCACATGAAATCCGCCATCGCGCGTATAGCCCGCGCTGCCATCCGCGCGCTGCACTTTGAAGAACCCGGCACCTTGGATTGCAAAGTCGAGATCCTCGCCCGTGTGGCGCAATTCACCCGGCTGCATGTCCAGCTTCGAGACGGGCTTCGGCATGGAGCCGCGGCTGGTTTCCCCGGATTGGCTGGCAGTTCCAGTGCGCGCGGAATCCGCAAGCACGCCGGCGAACGAAACCTCGGTCCGGTGAAATCCGGGCACCGTCGAGGACGCGATATTAGCAGCAGTAATCTGCTGCCACTTCTCGCACGCTGCTAGCGCTGACGCGCCTTGGTAGATGCCAACATTCATGACGGGGCGTGCCATAGCAGCGGGTGTGCCACCGCCCGTAAGTCGCTGTGTATCAAAGCATCGCGCCCGGAGTCCCGGCTGGAGGCGAGACCGAACGGAACATCCTTCCCTGCCCACCGGAAAATCCTGCCGGGTAAAAACCATCGGTGTCCGGCCATCTGGAACGACGCGATTGCGGCCCGGAGGGCCGTTGGAAATTAGCCCGACTTGGCGGACTCAGAGGCGAAAAGTACTATTTTCAGCCTCCGTCGCGGCGTAACCTCTTGTGTTCCAAGGGGGCGATTTTCAAAAGGGCTTGTAGTGCAGACCTACCCTATTCCCATCCTGGATTTTCCCGCTATGATGCGACGCCATCATGTTTCTGCGTTGTTCAAAACGTCGCAAGGATGGCAAGGTGCATCTGTATTGGAGTGTCGTTGAAAACCGTCGGCTGAGTGACGCGCGCGTGGTCCAGCGGCATGTGCTTTACCTCGGCGAACTCAACGGGCGCCAGGAGGCTT
>BJFP01000213.1 GCA_014189875.1 Verrucomicrobiota bacterium
AAGGAGTGCGTTCCAACATCGAGGATTGGGCGGACATCAAGCTGTCCGGTAATCCGCTGCTTGTGCTGCCTAAACTTGTTCCCAAGTTGCTCGGTCACTACGTTCGCGCCAGCAGTCGAACCTTCACTACCTTCCTGAATGAACTGGCCGCTGACGTGGCTGATTATCGCATCAATGAACTGCGCGACAAGCCGATGTCGAAAATCGAGAAAGAGGCGCTTGGCGACATGATCAACAGCGGGCGTGGGCGCGGACTAAAGGCCGGTGCCGGAAAGCTGGCGCAATTCGTCTTCTACTCTGCGAATTTCCTCGCAGCGCGGGCGAAGAACCTTTCCGGCTACCACATTTGGAGGCGCAATTCCTCTATGCGAATCCGCAAGATAGCACTCAAGGAGCAATTCCGCGCGATAGCTGGATGGATGGTGGTTTCAGCCATCTCGCGCTATTTTTACGGAGACACTGGGGATGATGAAGATATGTTCGATAAGGCTAAACGCCTTTTCAAGATGAAGGTGACAGACAGTGACGCCCGCATGGAGTATGACTACACTGGCGGCGAGGCGAAACTTGTGCGGATAGGCGCTGCGCTCATTGAAGGCATCTCCACAACCATCCAGGCCATGCAGTCAGGCCAAGAAGAAGCCGACAAGCAGCGGGCATTCAAATCATACGCAACTATCGGTCACACGCTTCGCGACATCTCCGCTCCGTGGGTAGGCGTGGTGTCTGACCTTTTCACGGGGAGCAACTATGACGGGAAGGTGCCAACCGTGCCAAGCATTGCTCGCGACCTGACGGTGCCGTTGGCGTGGCGGAGTGCCGATGAATTTTTCGAGCGGGCTGGGTTCGCAAAGACTGTCGGCGCGAAGTTGCAGGAAGCCATCGGTGTCGGCGTGAGTGTGACGAGGGACAAGACTGCACCCAAGGAGCGGAGATACAGCCGGTGAGCGCCGTTGAATACTGGTGGCGCAACAGGAACTTCCCGCGCGACAAGGCAATCGTGCCGGGCACCGATGAGGTGATCCACCGAGGTAGCGCGGAGCAGTGCTACGAGGCGTGGAGTGCCCGCTGCGCGCAGCTTGGCCTGACGTTCGACAACGAGTGGGCAACTTATGGAAATTGCTGTTGCCTTGCTCTGCCGACATCTCTACGCGACGAGGCGTGCGCGAAGATGAGCGATGCCGCGCCGGAGGTGCTGCGGCAGAAGCGGCTCATCGGCTGGCGGGACATCAAGGCGTTCTTTGCCAAGGTCGCTTCGTGGTGGGAGGCTGGCGAGTGCGTGTCTCAGGACGAGGCGGATCGTCGCTCCGCCATTTGCGCTGGCTGCGAGCTGAACTTGTCCGCATTTCTCCCCGGCTGCCCCGGCTGCACCAACATGGCAGCGGAGGTTTTCAAGTTCATCGGTGGCAAAAAGACCGCCAGTGACGCGGCGTTGAAGTCATGCGGGCATTGCGGCTGCCAGAACTCCGTCATTGTATGGGCACCGCTGGATGTTCTGGTGAAGAAC
Organism: Verrucomicrobiota bacterium; assembly: GCA_014189875.1. GTDB lineage: Bacteria > Verrucomicrobiota > Verrucomicrobiia > Chthoniobacterales > Chthoniobacteraceae > SXWH01. Next base: position 1,508 of record BJFP01000213.1, read on the forward strand.
GAGGCGGAATTGCCGGAACCGCCTTCGCATTGCTGGAAGCGGATGCCCTAGAACCAGTTCTTCTTCACTCCAACCTGATTCTCGTTTCCGACCCATCGCCCGTTCTCGCGCACCACGATGCTGTTCTGAATCGAAGCATCCGGACAAACCTCCAAGACGAATGGACGGCCAAGCCCCATCGCGACCCATGCTGGGCATGATTGGTTACAGATGACGAACCGCGCCGCCATCATCAGCTTTGCGACTTCCAGCAGGTTCTTCGTCGGCTGATAAATCACGTCCCTACAAACGTACTTCTCGAACGCCTTGTGCTCATCCGGCGACCCGATGAACAGCGCGTCCCTGAACTCAGCAGCATACCCCGGCAGCGGCATCCGCGGATTGTGATACCGCGGCGAACGCGAGAACACGACCGGCCCCTTCCCTACCTCGCCGTCGAACGGCACGGTCAGCCACGGTTCCTCGGACACTCTGCCGAGCTTCAAGTATCTGGCGATGCACTGGATGATGTTCTCCTGAAAGTGCGGTGGCGTGCGGAAGTGCGACACGTCAATCGCGCCGGCTGGCAGCTTCCCCCACGACACGCTGTGGATGTAGGGCTGGCATTCCAGTAGCGGCTTGATCGACTCGTAGCGGGTACCCTGCATTGACTCACGGCAGAAGCCCTGCCCTGTGCCGACGCCGGAAGGTGGCGGGGTGATGACGACGTGACCTCCGCCCATGTGCCGGATGCTCGGCAGCATGGCGATGCAGTCACCGATGTCGCCAGCGATGGCGAACGTGCGCTCAGAATTACTGGTGACCGTGACTGGCGTGGACATGGCCTTCACTTGGTCAATGAAGGGCGGCGGCGGAACGATCTCAACCGGGAGCAATGCCTGCCTTGCCTCCATCCGCGCCTTGCGTGCCTTCTCCAGTCCGGCCAATGCCGCTGGCGTCATGGTTCGTGTTCGTTTGGGTTTCGTCATTTGATGATTTGTTTATCTAAGACAGGGTTTTCCCACACTCCGGTTCCGGGGTCTTTTTCTTCCTCGCGACCGCATCGAGTGCAGCGACGGTTAAATCTGCGTTGAACCCACCTATGCTTTCGCTTGCAGTCGTGCTTCAATGTCGGCTTCGACTGGTCGGTTTTGAGCGCGCCGAGGCCGATTGACGGCCCCCAAGCATGAGTGGTCTTGCGCGTTACCATAGGTCAGAGAAGCCGTTCATTTGATGATCTTCGACTGAATCTCCGTCGAGTTGAAAATCTCAACGCGCCTTTCGTTGCTGCGCCCCGGCAAGTGCAGCAGGAAGTCTCCCGGCTGCCAGTGTCCAAGCTCATCCGCGCCGTTCGTGTCGGGATACTCGGTGTAAAAGTAGCTGTTCATTGCCCGCTGCGGAAGCCATGCGGCGAATCCCGGCTTCTGGAATTTCAGAGCGGAATCCATCGCGTCCTGTTCGCCGTTGATTCCGGGTTCGTGCTCCATCTCAAACACCATCGTCAGGAAGCTCTTGGCTGCTTTCGTGTTTCGGATGATGTAAGCACCGGAGTTGAAGCCGTTCACGTCAGTCGTAACGATGATGTCAGCGGTCGGATGGATGAGGCTTTCGAGCGGCACCAGCGGATTCGTGATGAGGATGTCGAGATCCACCACGAACAGGGCGTCGAACTGAGGCGGCGCGTCAAACACGGCCTGCGTCTTGATGAAGCCGAGCTTCCGCGTGCGGGGCTTCCAGTCGTCGCCAGTGGCGAGGCAGAAGGCGTAGCCGTGCATCGCGCAGTAAGCCTTGAACGCTGGCACCGTGATGTCGGCGACTGGCGCGAAGGATGGAGTGGTGAAGGCGAGGATGCCGATGTTCATTTGCGGCGAAGTGCTCCGAGGAACATCGGGTTTGCCAGTTCGGTATGGTGGTAGGTATCGTTCCCCGCCTCAAGATCGCCAGCGACGACCTCCGCCTCGATGTCCTTCCACGGAATAACGACCTCCTCGAACGCGCCGGTTGCCAGTAGTTCGTTGTAGCACCGTTCCACGCCGATGAATTGCGAGCGGAAATCATGGAAGGCGATGATGCCGCCCTTCACCATGCGCGGCGCAACGATGTCGCACTCGGCGCGGCACAGTTCGTAGGAGTGGTCGCCGCTGTCTAGGAACACGAAGGCGAAGTCGCCAGCGATGCGAGGCAGCGCTTCGACCGAGGGGGCGATGTGGAAGATGAAGGTTGACTCGCTTACGGATTGCAAGTCGCCGAGGATGGCGGATGTCGGACGTTTGAAGTCAGGGTCAATCATGTGCAGTTCGCATCCGCGATGCAGCGCAGAGGCGATGGCGACCGTGCTCTTGCCGGAATGCGAACCGCTCTCGATGTAGATTCCAGTTGGAGCGGATGCGGTGAGGCGAGACAGGGCCAATCCCTCCGCGCATGACATCGCGCCGGGTGTGGATTTGAATAGGGACAGGGTGGTTGGGTTCATAATGGCAGGGCTGCGCAGTCGTTTGGATATTGGATTTCGCCGCAGCGACGCACGTAATCGCGCACCTCGTCAAAGCTCATCCCATTTAGCTTCTCCATCACGCCACGGTGATAGGCGCTCCAGCAGAACATGAGCAGGCGGTCGTCGCAGCGGGGCGGGTAGATGACGGATTCGTTGTTGGACAGGGCCAGCATGTGCTCCAGCCAATTCAGTTTTCGCACTGGCTCGCCGAATTGCTCCCATCCCCACTCAGGCTCGCGCAGCATCCGCTCCAGCACGTCGAATTTCAGCCACTCGCGCTTGCAGGCGAACGCTCGCGTCGAAGCCCATGTATGCTTTCCGAAGCTGGCGTCGTCCACGGGGCGCGGACTGCACGGCGATGGGTAGCTGACGAAGCGGTATGATTCCAGATGAGACAGCCACGCTTCTACGGCATCCTTGTCGCGGGCGAAGCAGGCGGTGTCCATGTCGAAGTGCGCCACGATCTCTCCGCGTGCCTGCGAGAGCGCCTGCAAATATGCGATGTCGTTAAATACGTTAAACGGATCGGCCCCGCGATACTTCTTGGAGTGCTTGCGAAGCACTACGCAGTCGCACAGCCTGTTTAGTTCGCGCAGCGCGTCCTCCGGCACGGGTTCGTGAACGTCAATGTAGGTGATGAACTCGGTGTCAAAACCTTGGAAAAAGCGGCGCTTGTTCACTACGTTGCCAACTAGCAGGTCGGAGCACGTCACGCCCATGTTGTGCGCTTCCATCGTGGTGCGCTGCGGGCGGGTATCGAGGTTGATGATGCAGCTCAGCATGGTCAGTATCCCAGTTTCGCCAACACTGGCGCGAGCAAGCCCGCAGATTTTGACGGGCCATTGAAGTGAACCACGCACGGCTCAACGCGCGGGCCGATCCCCTTCACGCGAATGCGCTCGCCGCTCATGTCCAGATCATCCGGCGTGACGCCGTGCATGTTCAGCGCGATGTGGCATCCGATGTCGAGCGCCATACGCGGACACATCGGCTGTTTCTCCGAAATATCCGTCCATGTGAATTGCCGCACAAACGCCTTCAGGGCTATCTCCTGGTCATTTGGATTTATGTCGCGCGACCCATCCGCCGACTTGTGATCGTCGGGGATGTTGGCCGCGTCAATGTGCTGAAGGTAGGCCAGCATCGCCTGAGTCTCCGCCACACAGACGCCGCTGTTCAAGTAGCGGAAACCTCCCGGTGACGCAGGGAACACAGCATTGCGGTCGCACTCGATGTCAGGGAACAGGTTCCTCTCCGCGCCCCACACAATCGGCGCATGGTATTCCGCGTACGCCGCCATGATGTCGCACGGCGGGCGCGCAAGAACCGTGTCGAAGGCGTCGAGAAAGAGGATATGGTCGTCGGTGATCTGGCCGGACTCGATGGCTTTCAGCAGCAGTCGCGGCTTGTTTCCGAGTCCTCCCCACGGCTGGCCCCATCCGAGAATCAGCGGTTCATGCCCGAAGCGTCGGCACGATGCGAGCATGGCGTCGAAGCAGAAATAAGAGGCTGCGGGCTTGGTGTTGGCGACGGTTACGATTTGCATTTTAGTTACCGGGAAATATCTTTTCGAGCAACGCGAGCGTCTGCTCGCGCATCTGTTCTGGCGAGACAGGCTTCATGCCATGTTGAGGAAAGTTAATCGCCTCAACCGGATCTATGGATACCGGCGAGTAAAAATTGTGATCGCTCCCGCCCCATACGTAAAACGTGACATCGTTCTCGCGCATGGTGAGTAGTTGATAAAATGTGGGGTTTTCCGGCGGTTTAGCGCCGAGTGTTGTCCAGAATTTTTCATTGGAAACAAAGATGGATGTCAGCGCTTTGTTGCGTGTTTCTTCGTTGGCGCTCATAGTAGTTTCTGGATGGCAGGCATGAAAATCTCCTTCACGTACCGCTCGTGCCGGAGTGAGTCCGCGGCGGCGTGGTTCAGCAGGTAGGTTCGATACAGGTAGTCGGCATCGCGGCCACGCACCGCCTCCCACAGCGCATCCACAGGAGCGTCGCCAAGCGCGATCCCGCACTGGTTCACGGAGTAGGCCAGCTTGTCCGACCGCATCGCGATGATGCTGTTGTTGATCTCGCCATGCCGGAATGTCTTCACCCCACACCCCGGCGCTGCAATGACGACCTTCGACTTGCCGAACCAGCGGATCGTCTCGTCGTTACTAACGCGGGCGTAGTGCGGAGTGTGAATCGCCGTCCAGACGCTCGGCCTGTCCTTGCGGGCGATGCAACGGTCGAGGTGATCAAGCTGGCTGCACACGTCGTAGCCGAGCCTCTGCGAGTGCCTAAAAATATCGCCGTGCAGATTCGGGCGATACGGATTGGAAAGCCCCCACTGGAAGAACACGTCAATCGGGCGCGCGTTGAACCGTTCCTCGGTGTCCGCCTGAATCGGCGCGGAGTAGTTCAGGTATTCGACGGGCTGTATCGTGTCGGAAGCGTCCTTGAGCAGAAGCTCGCGCTGAAAGGTGATGAGCGGCGGATGCTCGCGAATGAAGGCGTCGAGCTTCGCCCACTCATCACCGCCGAACCATCCATGAGCGAGGCGGTCACGTCCCCACAGGTGACTCGTTTGCTGATCCCATTCGGGGCCGAACTCGGAAAAGTCCAGCAGCACCCACGACTTGCCTTCAAGCGTCCCGCGCAGTTCATCTCGGAACTGGAAGCCGTCTAGCCGAGTGATCGGCACCACGGCGATGTCGCGGCCTTGCGGTAGCGTTTGCAGGAAGCGCGACACAGGCGGGTCAACGCGACGGGCTGCGTCAGGACTGAGGGCTTGGAAGGTCATGTATTAAATACCTCTTTCGTGACAGGATTGCGCCAGACTTGTTCCGGGTAAGGCGTTGCGCAGATCATTTCGACCCACGCCCTTCCGCGGTCTGTCGCCGAGAATCTGCCGTCTTTTTGTCCGCTGGATACCAAGAGTCCGTCGCGCACAAATTTGAAGATGGCGCGTTCCACTGCGAGGACATGAGCGCGCGGGTGGCGCTCCGGCGAGTAGTAGAAGTACAGCATCACTTCGATGTCACTTGGCGGTGTTCTCACGTTTCCATCTTCCGCAGTCGGAACTTCCGCATCCGTTCCGCAATCGCCTTTCGGATATTGCGACGAACTGCCGCCAGCTTTTTGGGGGACTTCGACTGGCCTCCCTTTCGGGACATTTCCTGTTGTGTCATTTGGCATTTGCGCGATGTAAGCGGTTTCATGGATGGCGTCAAGCGGGAATTTCAATCGCCTGCGCTTTTTTCGGCAGGCCGTCGTCTTTGAACAGCGTGACGTGCAGCAGGGAATTTGTCCGCGCCACCTTGTCCTCTGGAATCGGTGCGACCTTATCCAGCACTTCCGCGATGGTCTTGAACGTCTTCATCATCTCAGGGGCGATGATCTCGTCTTCGTCCAGCGTCTCCATCTTCTCGATCATCCGCCGCGCCTGCCGAGTGAGGCGCATCCGTAGCGCGAGGGCGACCTTCTCGTGCGGAATCTCATCCCACTGCGCACCGCGGATGTTCATCAGCCGCTTTTGCTCGTTCAGTTCCCTCACCGCCAGCGGCAGTCGCGCCTCGCTTTGATGTGTCACGATGCCGGTTTGCACATCCTCCGCAATCGCGTCCTGATCGTACGCCCTGGCGCTCGGAGTCATCGGCTTGTCCGGCTCGCGCGCAGGCGGCAGCTTCCACTTCTCCTTCTCAGCCCATCGCTCGACAAGCGCGCGCTTCACCTTGTAGGTGTCGCAAATCATCTTCATGGCCGCGCCGGACTCGTAGTGCATCCGCACCCGCTCCTTTACGCGCTCCATCGCTGCCTTTTTGTCCATCC
>BJFP01000214.1 GCA_014189875.1 Verrucomicrobiota bacterium
GAGTTCGCGCGGCAGTGTTCCGTCGCGCGAGGGGCGGTCTATGCGGCAGAAATTTGCACGCCATCGCGAACCGGTGCGGGGAGGGGAATTCGTGACACTCGCAAACGGGATCGAGAGCTCCGCACTCCAGCCGCCGTCATGCCGCCGCACGAGCGTTCGCAGTCCTTCACATTGCCACGCGCGATCGCCTTTGTAGCCGCTGCGGCTCTTGCGAAGAACGAGATCGAGCACGGCGCCGAGCGGGTTCACCTCGATCTCAAAGTAGCTCTCCAAATCGCCTGCGGGATCGAAGAACACCTCAACCGTCTCCTCCTCGTACAGCGGCGCATCGCGCTGCGTCATCGTCGCCCACGGGTCGGTGTCGTCGGCGATGAAAAGCAGCCGCCACTCTTCCTCGCTCCACGCTGCGCGGACTTCGGTGCCCTGCTTCGGCGCGGCTGCGGTGACGGCGTCGCAGAAGCGCACACCCGGCAGTCCGCGCCAGGGCAAGGCACTCGCATCCGCGCTCAGATCGCCGAGCGCGAGGCGCGCGCAACGCAGGACGGGGATCATTTCGCCCACAGCACGCACTTTCCGTGCAGCGTCGCGCGCACGTCAAATTTCCCGCCGTGCCAGTGCGCGAAGACGGTCGCGTCCGGCACGCGCTTCGCCGCGCCCACCATCGTGTGCGCGAGCGCGGGCAGCACATTTTCCGCGCGCAACTGACGGATGAACGGAGTCGTTCCGCCGACTTCCGGTGCGAGGGTGACGTGCGCACAGCCGTCGCACCACATCGCGCGGATTCCTGCGGCCATCCGCTCCGCCGTCGTGTCCGGGTGGTTGAAATCAATGCCGGCGTAGCCGTTGCACTGGAGGTCGAGCAGGTCGGGGCCGAAGACGGCATCCGTCTTCGCGCGCACACTGCGACGTCCGACGAAGCGCGTCCCGTCGAGTGTGAATTCAAACACCGCGCCCGTGCGGAAATGCGCGGCTGTTATTTTTTTGAGGGGCTTCTGTGCGGGGCGTTTCACCGCGCGCATGTTGTGCAGAGGACCGAAGAACGCGAGTCCGAAGCCATCAGTAGCCGGAGTTGGAAAGCCACGGCTACCGATCAGCCGAACAGCTCGCCCTGCGCGGGTGCGTGCCTATGCGCCTGCGGCTGGACTTGCACCGGCGTCTGCACTCCATTCGCGGCGGCGTCGGCCCGCACCTCGGCGAGCAGGCCCTTGAAGTCGCATTTTTCCAGCGCGGCGATCAGTTCCGGCCAGCACGGTGTGATTTGCAAATCCGCGAGCGCGACGGGCAACGGGAGGTCTTCGTCGAGCCGCACCATCTCGCGGTTTTCACGCACGCGGGCCGCGCCTTCGCGCAGCTTTCCGCGCGTGCGTTCGCTTTTCACCGCGTCGAGATTGGCGAGCAGCGCATCGAGGCTGCCGTGTTCGTTGATCAAGGTTGCGGCGGTCTTCGGGCCGAGGCCGTCAATGCCGGGGATGTTGTCCACGGTGTCGCCGATGATCGCGAGCACGTCGCCGATTCGCCCCGCGGGCACGCCCCATTTTTCGCGCACCTTTTCCTCGCCGAGCAGCGCAAAGCCGTCCTCGGGCACGGCGAGGTCGGTCTTGTTTGTCGAATAGACGACACACTTCGGATTCACGAGCTGGTAGAGATCCTTGTCGTTCGTCGCGAGCACCACGTCGTCGCCGCGCGCGAGTGCGGCGATGGCGTAGCTGGCCATGAGGTCGTCCGCCTCGGTGTCTGGCACGCCGATGCTCGCGATGCCCATGAGCGGCACGATGTCGCGGATGATCGGGAACTGCGGGCGCATCTCCTCGGGCGTCTCCGCGCGCGTCGCCTTGTATTCCGGCTGCAAATCGGTGCGGCGCTTTGGCAGACCCATGTCCCATAGCACCACGGCGAGGTCGGGCTTCAAGTCCTTGAGCATCTTGCGAAGCGTCTTCACAAAGCCGTAGATCGCGTTCACCGGCTCGCCGCGCGAATTCGTGAGGTTCCGGATCGCGAAGAACGAGCGGTAAACGTAGTAAGGACCGTCAACGAGCAGCAGCTTCATCGGCGCGGAACGAAGCGGGAAGCCGTGGGAATGTCGAATGACGAATGCGCCCCGACACCTCGCTGCGCTCGACAATTTCGCGCGCGCGCCCCTATTTTCCGCGCTCATGAACATCCTCATCCTCGCCGCCGGCTACGCGACGCGCCTGTATCCCCTCACCCTCACGAAGGCCAAGCCGCTCCTCACCGTCGCGGGCAAGCCGATGATGGAATGGGTCATTGACAACATCGCGCCCATCCCCGGCATCTCGAAGGTCTTCGTCGTCACGAACAACAAGTTCGCCGCCGACTTCCAGGCGTGGGCCGACGGCTACAACGCCTCGCACGCGAAGCTCCCCTTCACCATCGTGAACGACGGCTCCACGGGCGACGCCGACAAACTCGGCGCGATCGGCGACCTCAATTTCGTCGTGCAGAAATTCGGCATCGAAAACGAAGACCTCCTCGTCGTCGCGGGCGACAATCTTTTCAGCGAGAGCCTCGAAGGCTACGGCGCGATCGCGCGGGAAAAAAACACGCCGGTGCTCGGTGTGTACGACGTGAAGTCGCTCGACGAGGCGAAGAAATATGGAGTCGTGGCGGTGGATGCAGAGGGCGTCATCGCGCAGTTCGTCGAGAAGCCCGTGCAGCCGCCGAGCACGCTCATCGGCATCGCGCTCTACTATTACCCGAAGCACATCGTCCCGCTCATCCGCCAGTATCTCGCCGAGGGGAACAATCCCGACCAGCCCGGCCGCTTCGTGCAATGGCTCTATCCGCGCACGCCCGTCCATGCGTGGAGCGTGCCCGGCACGTGGTTCGACGTCGGCAGCAAGGAAAACCTCGATGAGGCAAACCGCGTCTTCGAGCAGTTCAAGGAGTGACACGATTTACACGGTCCGGCGGCGCGGACGCCTGAGCGGAAAGCGATTCGAGATCGGGAGCGTGTCCCGCACTCCGGCAGAGGCGGTGAACAGCGGGCCCTTCATTCCACGCCGGACACAGGCTGGCGAAAAGTGTCCGCCTCACGGCTGCCGTTTCCAGAACGGGCGGTAGAAGAAGTCCTTATCCTCGTTGGAGACGGATGGGAGGATCCAATTTGAGCGGAAGACTTCGCGGGTCGCACGCTCGTCGTCCGTCTCCCAGCGTCGGCGCGCGGCGATCTCGTCCTTCGACGCGCAGCCGGAGAATGTGAGCATCAGCGCGAGCGATGCGAGGGCGGCGTTCAGCGAATGGAAAAGTTTGGGGTTCATGCGCGGGGCGAAGATGGCAGCAAACGGAAATGGGTCATGCGCAAATATTCGGAGAAGATCGTCCACGGAAAACACGGAGGCACACGGAAGCGAATCCATTTCAAATCGAAACGCGTTCGCGCGGGAGATGAACGAATGATTCGCTCCGAGCATTTCCTTCCGTGCCCTTCCGTGTATTCGGTGGGCGATCTTCTGCAGTTTTCACGATGATTTACCTCGACCACAACGCCACCACTCCGCTCGCGCCCGAGGCGCTGGAGGCGATGCGGCCGTACTTGGAGAGGTTCCACGGCAACCCGTCGTCCATCCACGCCGCGGGCCGTGAGACACGGGCGGCGCTCGATGATTCACGCGACCGTCTTGCTGCGCTTCTGCGCTGCAAGCCTCATGAGATCATCTTCACCGGCGGCGGCACCGAGGCGGACAATCTCGCGCTGCTCGGCCTCGCCCGCGCGCACTCGGCGCGGGGAAAACATCTCATCACCTGCGCGACGGAGCATCACGCGGTGCTGCATCCGCTTGAGCATTTGCAAAAGCGCGAGGGCTTCCGGCTCACGGTGCTCGGCGTGGATTCGCGCGGGCTGATCGATCCCGCGGACGTGCGCCGCGCGCTCACGCCGGAGACGGTGCTCGTCTCGGTGATGACGGCAAACAACGAGACCGGCATCCGCCAGCCCGTCGCGGAGATCGCCGCACTGTGCCGCGCGCAGGGCGTGCTTTTTCACACAGACGCGATCCAGACCTTCGGCAAGGAGCCGCTGCCCTCCGACGTCGATGCTCTCTCTCTTGCAGCGCACAAATTTTACGGGCCGAAAGGCGCGGGCGTGCTCGTGCTGCGCGGCGCGAACTCTATCGAGCGGATCGCATTCGGCGGCAGCCACGAGAGCGAGCGCAGGCCGGGGACGGAGAATGTCGCCGCCATCGTCGGCATGGCGCGGGCGGCGGAAATTGCGGCGGCGACCGCGGAGGCCGAGGGCGCACGGCTCGCACCTCTGCGCGAGAAATTGTGGGAGGGAATCCGCGCGGCATTCCCGGCCGCGGTGCGCAACAGCGACCCCGTGCTCTCGCTCGCGAACACGCTCAACGTCAGCTTCCCCGGACTCGACGGCGAGAGCGTGCTGATCAATCTGGATCTCGCGGGCATCTGCGCATCGAGCGGCTCGGCGTGCATGGTCGGCAGCATCCTGCCCTCGCACGTCCTGCTCGCGATGGGCGTGCCGCGCGAGACCGCGCAGGCGACCGTGCGCTTCTCGCTGGGGAAAGGGACCACGGAGGAGGAAATCGCGGAAACGATCCGTCGCATGGGAGCGATTTTCGCGCGGCTGCGGGAGGCGGGAGCCGCTGCCTGATCCGCTGCCTGATCCGCGCCTACTTCGTCGGCGAAAAATCCGTCGCCTTCAAAAATTCCGACTTCACGCCATCGGGCATGGTGAGCGATCCGCCGGCGTCCTTCTCGCTTGCTTCCTTTGCCGCGACCCAGACCGGATCGCCGCGGAACGACGTGAACGATGCCTTTGCAGCGTCGGCGCTCGCGTGTGCGAGGAGGTACACGAGCGTGTTGTCGGCAGTCTTCTGGTCGGCCATCGGGATCCAGTAGAAGAGATTCGTCATGCCGTGCTTTTGAAAGAGCGCGACGGTGTGATCGCGGAAGCGCGCCTGAAGCCTGCCGAGATTGCCGGGCGTCGTCGTGTAGGTGCGCAGTTCAAAGACGCGCGGCGCGGCGGCAGACGGCTTGATCGCGGGCGAGAAATCCGTGGCGTTCAGGAACACCGATTCCGCCTTCGTGACCAGCTTCCCTTTTTCCTCCGAAGCCTTGAACGCGGCCTGCCAATCCGGATCAGCGCCGAATTCCTTCCACGATTTCGCCTGCGCCTCGCGGCTCGGGAATGCGATCACGTACACGAGCTTGTTGTCCTTGTTCTCGATCGGCACCCAATAGCCGATGTTCGTGATGCCGTGCTTTTCAAAGAGCTTCACCGTGTGGTCGCGGAAGCGCGCGAGCAGGTCGTCGAGCTTGCCGGGCGCGGCGTAATACGTGCGCATCTCGAAACTACGGGTGTCCTTTTCGGCGGCGATTGAGGGGAGTGCGGCGGCGAGCATGGTCGAGAGGAGGAGGGTGCGGAGGATCATGGCGCGGTTTAACAACGCGGTGCGCGGCTTGTCCATCGCGGTGTTCGGCGGGCCGGAGTTCGGAAGAGTCACACGGCCACTGCTTCCTGTGATCACTGCGAAAACTCGGATTACTCGGATGAGGAGGAATTGAACCACGGATTTCACGGATGGAAGAATTCCGCTCTGAAAAACATTCGTGTCGTCGTGTCGTCGTGTCGTCGTGTCGTCCGTGGTTCTTCTTTCTCTTCATCCGTGGAAATTCGCAGCGTTATGAGCCGGAACGATTCAGGACAAGGCGGAGTCGCGGGCTGCGTTGTGGCTGCGACGCCCTCGTCGCAGCCACGGTTTGTGCCGCGCTTCCGTCCCTGCCAAATCGTTCCGGTTCAGATCGCGGATTCTGCCACGCGGACTTTTCCGCATGACCGCGCGGGGCGTTTCATTCAAAGGAGCGTGATGCCATTTCCAAATCTCCCGTTTGCCGCCGGTCTCGGCCGTGCTGCGCCGGAGATTATTTTCTACGGTGTCGGCATCGCGCTGTTCCTCGCGCTCGCGTTCTTCGCGCCGCATTGCGGGGCGCGCTGCCTGCGCGCGATGGAGCGGGTGCTTGCCCGCGTCGCGCGCCGCCGCGCGCTTGCGGTTGCGCTCGCGGGGGTCGCGGCATTTTGCATCGTCGCGGCGATGACTGCGATCATCGGCGTGCCGATGCCAAAGGTGGACGACGAGTTCAGCTACCTGCTTGCGGCGGACACGTTCACGCACGGGCGGCTCGCGAATCCGTCGCACGCGATGTGGGAGCACTTCGAGACTTTCCATGTGCTCCAGCAGCCGGCCTACGCATCGAAATACCCGCCCGGACAGGGCCTCATGCTCGCGCTCGGAAAAATTTTCGGGCATCCGATCGTCGGCGTGTGGCTCGGTGCGGCGTTCGCGTGTGCGGCGGTGACGTGGATGCTCATGGCGTGGATGCGTCCGCGCTGGGCGCTGCTCGGCGGACTGCTCGCGGCGGTGCATCCTGAAGTGCTCTTGTGGAGCCAGCGGTACTGGGGCGGCTGTCTTGCACTCGCGGCCGGCGCGCTCGCCATCGGCGGATGGCGGCGCGTGATGAAAATGCCGCGCGTCGGCGATGCATTGCTGATGGCGCTCGGTGGCGCGTTGCTGCTCTACACGCGTCCCTACGAGGGCGGCGTGCTCACGCTGTTGCTCGGCACGGCCCTGCTCGTGTCTGCGTTTCGGAAAAGAATCGCCCTGCGTGATCTTGCGTTGCGCGTCGTGATCCCGTGCGCGGCGGTGCTGTGCGTCGCGGCGGCGTGGCTGGGATTTTACAACTCCCGAGTCACCGGCAGCGCGCTGAAGATGCCGTATCAGATCCACACCGCGCAGTACATGGCCGCGCCGATTTTCATCTGGCAGACCGCGCCGCCTCTGCCCGTGTATCACCATGCCGACATGCATGATTTCCACACCGGCTGGGAATTTCGCGGCTATGCAAAGCAGCGCTCACCTGCGGGACTTGCGAGCGGGATCCTCGAGCGCATGTGGCGGCTCGTCCGTGGCGAGATGCGGATTTGGTTTCTCTCAATCTCGCTTGCCGCACTGCCGTTCGCGCTGCGGCGCGACGGCTGGATGCGCTTCACGCTCGTGCTCACGCTCGTGTTCTTCGCCGCGCTGATGCTCGTGAACTGGACGTTCTTCCACTACGCCGCGCCGGTGTTTGGCCTGTTCTTTTTCTCCGCCGTGCAGTGCATGAGGCATCTGCGCACTTGGCGCTGGAATGGCAGACCGGTGGGGCTTTTTCTCGCGCGCGGCTCGCTGGTGCTGTGCGTGCTGTCGGTGTTTGCGACGGGACGCGATGTCGCGGCGCAGTTTCCCGACGGCTGGTGGATTCAGCGGCGGCAGATCAGCGAGCAGCTTCATCGCGAGGGCGGGAAGCATCTCATCATGATCCGCTACGCACCGGGCATCGCGAACGCGAAGGACTTCGGCTACCGCGACTGGACGCGGAACGGTGCGGACATTGACGGCCAGGAAATCGTATGGGCACGCGACATGGACGCGGAGCACAACGCGCGGCTGCTCGAATACTACAAGGCCCGCCGCGCGTGGACGCTCGATGTGGACACGCACGGCACGAAGCTGCTCCCGCTCCCGCGCTGACGCCAAATTTTTCCCGATGCGAATCCTCCTCACGAAGCTCAAGCTCATTGGCGACGCGCTGCTGATCACGCCGACGGTTCACGCAATCCGCGAGCGGTATCCCGATGCGGAGATCGTCGTGGTCGTGCGCAAGGGCACGGAGGGAATCCTCGCGGGCTGCACGGCGATTGATCGTCTGCTCACCGCCGCCGCGCCCGAGGGGAAACGCCGGGGCCGGCTGAACTGGCTCGAAGATTTGCGACTCATCTTCGA
>BJFP01000215.1 GCA_014189875.1 Verrucomicrobiota bacterium
ATGAGGAAGAGGCGCTCGATTTTGCTGCGCAGTTCGGGCGTGGGCGTGAGTTGGTCGGCGAGGGCGGGGTGCTCGCGGGCGTCGAGGACTTTGGCGTGGCCGAGGATTTTCAGGCGCTCGCGATTGGGGTAGTCCATGAGGAAGAGCGCGACGCGGTCGTCGCCGTCGAGGTTGCCGGTGGTGATGAGCTGCCGGTTACCTTTGAAATCGGCGAAGCCGAGCTGATGCGGGCCGAGCACGCGCAGGAATCCGGCGGGGCCGCCGCGGTGCTGGAGATAGAGCCAGCCGTCGCTGTTCGTCGTGGCCATGTAGAAGCTGTCGCGCACGGCCGGGAGACGGGATGGACTCCAGAACTACTTGCGGGAATCAATACTGGCAGCCGCCGTTTTGAGGCGTAGATTGGCAGCGTATGAAAATCACGCCTGCGGTGTTTGAAGCATACTTGAAGTGCCCGACGAAATGCTGGCTCCGAGCCACCGGGGAAGCCGCCACTGGCAACACCTACGCGGAATGGGTGCAGGCGCAAAACGCCTCTTACCGTGAGACCGGGACAGCGCGACTGCTTGCCGCTTCGCCGCAGGACGAGGTGGCGTGCTCGCCTGACATGGAGAACATCAAAGCTGCCACGTGGCGACTGGCCTCCAGCCTGGCCGTGCTGGCGGAGATGGATTCCTGTGCCGTAGAATCCGAACTCCACGCGGTCGAACGCGTGCCCTCAGGAGGCCGGGGCAATGCGGCCCAGTTCATCCCCATCCGCTTCGTCTTCACCAACAAGCTGGGCAAGGACGACAAACTCCTGCTGACCTTCGATGCGGTCGCCCTGTCGAAAGCGCTGAAGCGCGAAGTCAGCCTCGGGAAAATCATCCACGGCGACTACCACGCCACGCTCCAAGTGAAGACCTCGGCCCTGGTCGGCGAAGCGCGGAAGCGCCTCGAAAAAATCACCGCGCTCCTCGCCAACCCGACGCCACCCGACCTCGTCCTGAACCGGCACTGCGGCGAGTGCGAGTTTCAGGCCCGCTGCCGGAAGATCGCGGTTGAGAAGGACGACCTCAGCCTGCTGGCCAACATAAGGAAACATCAGTTCACAGAGGTTCCCTTAAGAAAATTCCGGGAGATCAGCTCACCGCAACGGCCACGGGATCCGGCACGGGGGCTTCTTTCCAAAGCACGCGCTCGACCCAGTCGCCGAAGCGCTCGGTGCCGGCCAGGCGCTCGGCTTTCCAGCGCGCGAATAGCGGCTGCAGCTCGGTGATGATGTCGGGCTCCTTCACGAGATCGCGCCAGACTTTGTTCAAGCGCGTGCAGTCCGCATTGCCACCGAGCCAGAGCTGGTAGCGGCCGGGGCCTTTGCCGGCGAAGCCGATCTCGGCCATGTACGGGCGCGCGCAGCCGTTCGGGCAGCCGGTCATGCGGATGATGATTTCCTCGTCGGCGAGGCCAAGTTCCGCGAGCGATTCCTCGATGCGTGTGAGCAGCGCGGGCAGATAGCGTTCGCTCTCGGCGAGGCCGAGGCCGCACGTGGGCATGGACGGGCAGGCCATGCTCGCGAGACGGATGGCGGTCGCCTGATTCTCGGCCGGGATGCCGTGCTCGGCGAGCAGTGCGGTGATGGCGGCTTTGTCGGCGGGCCTGATGTTGGCGAGGATGAGATTCTGCGACGGAGTGAGGCGCACCTCGGTCTGGTACTTTTCCACGATGGCACGCAGCGCGGTTTTCTGACGGCAGCCGTCCTTGTCCTGGATGCGGCCTGTCTGCACGTAGAGTCCGAGGAAGAGTGAACCGTCGAGCGCCTGGCCCCAGCCAAAGGTGTCTCCCTGCCCCGTGAACTTGAACGGCTTTGCGTCTGCGAGCTTGTGGCCGAGGCGCGCTTCGAGTTCGTCGCGGAACCACGCGGCACCTTTTTCTTCGAGGACGTACTTCAGCCGCGCGTGCTTGCGGTCGGTGCGATCGCCGAAGTCGCGATGCACGGTGAGCACGCCGCGTGAAACTTCGGTGAGCTGTTCGGGCGTGACGAATGCGATCACGTCCGCGATGCGCGGATACGTCTCGGTGTTGCCATGCGCGCGACCCTGTCCGCCGCCGACAGTGAGATTGTAGCCGATGATTTTTCCGCCCTCCTCGATGGCGATGTAGCCGAGGCAGTTCGTGAGGATGTCCACGTCATTCAGAGGCTGGAGCGCGAAGGCCACCTTGAATTTCCGCGGCAGATACGTCTTGCCGTAGAGCGGGTCCACGAAGTCCTTGTTTGCCGGATCTTCGAGATTGAGCTGCACGCCCTCCACCCAGATCGAGTGATACGCCTTCGTCTTCGGCAGCAGCGCCTCGGAGACGCGCACGGCATCGGCGAGGAGTTGCGCGTGCTGCGCGCTCGCGACCGGGGCGGGCGGGCTCATCACGTTGCGGTTCACGTCGCCGCAGGCCGCGAGCGTGTCCATCATCGCCGCATTGATGGTCTTCATCAGCGGCCCGAGGCCGGTCTTCACGACGCCGTGAAACTGGAAGCTCTGCCGCGAAGTGATGCGCAGCGTGTTGTTGCCAAACTTCGTCGCGAGGTCGTCGTACACCGCGTAGCCCTTGGGCGAAAGCACGCCGCCGGGGATGCGTCCGCGGATCATGAAGATGAATTTTTTCCCCGTCTTGCGCAGGTCGCGGTCATCCTGCTGGTAGATGCCGTGGAATTTCATGAACTGCTGGTCGTCCTCGGAAAACCGGTCCAGCGCCGGATCCGCGAGCGTCGCGGCGAGCGTGCCGGCGAGCGTCGGGATCGCGGTTTTGATCTCCTCGTTGTGCGTGGGCTTCTTTTCCTTCGGTGCCGTTGGTGCGGTAGGCGCTGCGGTCTCGCTCATGGTCTGTCGTTCGTTGTCGTTGTGTTGAAAATGCGGATCGTTCTGCGATTCGGGGCGCGTACTGTGGAGCACATGCGCGCGGAGCGCAAGAGGCTCATCCTGCGGACCGGGCGTGATCGGACGTTCGGGGTCCGACGCACCGAGGGTCTGCGTCTGCGGCAGCTTGGCATCCAGGCCGTGGGATTCACCCGTGGCGCATGTGCTTCACACGCGAGCCATCCGCGACTGAGGCAAAACTTTTGCAAGAAGCGATCGCCGCCCCGCCCTCAGTTTATCGAAAGCGCTCACCCGTCGCGTGCATCCGGAGCATCGTCTGCAGCGCCATGGGACTTGTAAGACTTGCAGTATCTTTCCGATCCTTCGACCGGATGTTTGTGCTGAAGATCCACATCGTTCGCGCTTTTTTCCTTGCCCCATGAAAAGAGCCGCTCGAACAGCGGCATGAGCCGGTCCTTGCGGATCTGATCGAGGAAATACACCTCGTGCTCCTTCTCCTTCATCCCCATCTCGTAGAGCATCGCATCGTGCTCGCGGATGCCGAGCGAGTGAAAGTGGCGCATCATCACGAAGTATTCGCACACATTCCCGCTCTCGAGTTTCCCCGCGAAGAAGAACGGCATGAAGCGCCCGATCACATGGCAGCTCGCCGAGATGAACTTCCCGATGAGGTAAAACCGCACCTCATTCCACCGCGAGACCGGCACGCCGTACCGCTGCAACAGTCCGAGAATGTTTTCACGGTGCTTCCATTCGTCATTTTCGATCTGCTTCACCGCCGCCTTCGCCTCGGGAGCCTTCAGCGAGGCCGCATGGCCGATGTAGGCAAAGGCCGCGGCGCGTTCGGCCGAGTAGGCTTTCTGTAAAAGTTTTTCGAGCGCTGGATGCGCGGGCGTCACACGAGGATTTCCTTCACGACTTCACCATACACATCCGTGAGCCGCATGTCGCGGCCGCTGAATCGGAAGGTGAGCTTTGTGTGATCCATGCCGAGCAGGTGCAACATCGTCGCGTGCAGATCGTGGATGGAAATTTTGTCCTCAACGGCCTTGTACCCGTAGTCGTCGGTCGCGCCGAAGGTCACGCCGCCTTTCACGCCGCCGCCGGCGAGCCACATTGTGAAGCCGAAAGGATTGTGATCGCGCCCGTTTTTTCCCTGCGCAAATGGCGTGCGGCCGAATTCGCCGCCCCACACGACGAGCGTGCTGTCGAGCAGGCCGCGGGATTTCAGATCCTTCAGCAGGCCCGCGATGGGTTGGTCCACGAAGCGCGCGTTTTTTTCGTGGCCGTCCTTGAGGTTGCTGTGTTGGTCCCAGCGGTCGCCCGCGCCGTCCGGGCACGTGAGCTCGACGAACCGCACGCCTCGCTCGACGAGCCGGCGTGCGAGCAGGCATTGTGCACCGAAGGTCCGCGTCTGCGGCGTCTTTGCGTTGAGTCCGTAGAGTTCGCGCGTCGCGTCGGTCTCGCCTTTCAGATCCATGAGTTCCGGCACCGCGGACTGCATGCGATAGGCGAGCTCGTAGTTGCCGATCGCACTTTCGAGCGCGTCGAGTTTTCCGAAGCGCGACACGACTCCGCGATCCAGCTTCCGCATCAGCGCGAGCTTGTGGTTTTGCAGCTCGGCGCTCGCCTCGGTCGGCGTGACGTTTGCGACGGCGTTCGCGCCCGCTTTGAAGATCGATCCCTGATACGACGCCGGCAGAAAGCCGCTGTTGAAATTGTCCAGCCCGCCCGGCGGGATGAGCCCGCCGTTCAGCACGACGAATCCTGGCAGCTCGGCATTCTCACTGCCGAGACCGTAGCCTGCCCACGCGCCCATGCTCGGCCGCCCTTGCAGCCCGCTGCCCGTGTGCAGGAAATAATTCGCGTTCGTGTGCTCGGAAAATTCGCTCGTCATCGAACGCACAATCGCGAGGTCATCCACGCACGTCGCGACATGCGGGAAGAGTTCACTCACCGGAGCGCCGCACTTGCCATATTTCTGAAATTTCCACGGTGATCCGAGCGTGCTGCCGTTGTTGTTGAACTGCGTCGCCTCCATTTTCATCCCGAACGGCTTGCCATCTTCCGCGGTGAGCCGCGGCTTCGGGTCGAACGTGTCCACCTGCGACGGCCCGCCATCCATGTAGAGGAAGATGACGCTCTTCGCCTTCGGCGAAAAATGCGGCTTCCGCGGCGCGAGCGGATTGCGCGACTCCGTGCGGACGATCTCGCCGAACGCCCTGTCCGCCATCAGCGCCGTGAGCGCGATCGCACCGAAGCCGTTCGCGCAGCGCGCAAGCATCTCGCGCCGCGTGAGCGCGCGTGGGATGAAGTTTCCGCAGTGGTGCATGGGGTCGGTGGTGGAGTCTTAATCCTAATCTTATTCTTAATCTTAATCCTTTTCAGCGTAAGGCAGCAGCTTGGATTAGGATTAAGAATAAGAGGCGAGTTGTGTCAGTTGAGGTAGATGAATTCCTTCACGTTGAAGATCACGTGCGCGAAGTCGGCCCATGCGCGTTCGTCTGCGTCCTTGGCGGCGTGGAGCGCGCGCTGTTCGGTGAGGAAAGTGTTTGCGTCGGCGATTTCTTCCGGCGTCGGCGGACGGCTGAATGCGGCGAGATACATCTGCCGCACGCGCTCGGTCGGATTGGCAATTGGCGCGAGCTTTTTCGCCAGGAGCTTCGCCTGCTCCACGATGAACGGATCGTTCATCAGGATCAGCGCTTGCGCGGGCACGTTCGAGACGTTGCGCCGGCCCATCGAGGTGAAGGGAATCGGTGAGTCGAATGCCAGCATCATCGGCGAAAGAAAATTCCGGCGCACGGCGGTGTAGATGCTGCGCCGGCCGTTTCCGTCGAGCGGGCCGCCGCCGGGCTTGCCGCGTCCGTCCATGAATGCCGTGAGATGCACCGGCACGCTCGGGCCGCCGAGCTTCGGATCGAGCCGGCCGGAAATGGCGAGCGCGGCGTCGCGGATCGCCTCGCCCTCGAGGCGGCGGAGGTTGGCGCGATGCAGCAGCAGGTTTTCCGGATCGGCGAGTTCGGCGGCGGCGTCCGCGGGCGCGCTGGACATCGCGTAGGTGTGCGAGAGCACGAGTTCGCGGATGAGCTTCTTCACCGACCAGCCCTGCTCCTTCACGAAACGTGCTGCGAGATGGTCGAGCAATTCACGATGCGACGGCGGCTGGCCGAGCACTCCGAAATTATCCACGGTCGGCACGATGCCGCGTCCGAAAAGATGGTGCCACACGCGGTTCACGATGACGCGGGCGGTGAAAGGATTCGACGGGTCGGTGATCTGGCGCGCGAGTTCGAGCCGGCCGGAGCCGGTGGAAAATTTCTGCGGCTGCGTCCCCGCGATCGCCTCGATAAAACGCCGCGGCGCGGGCTCGCCGGGCAGTTTCGTCTGGCCGCGCACGAGCACGAACTCCTCCACGCCGCTTCCGTCGAGCATCGCCGGTGCGGTGTGCGATTCGGTCTTTATCTTCGCGATCAATGCCGACTGCGCGCGCGCAAACGGCGCAAGTGCGGCGGTCAGTTGCGGCTTCCCGGTCTCCTGTTCACTCTCGAAAAAATCCGCGCGCCGCATCAGCCAGTCTGCGATCGACGCAGCGGACGCGGAGGTCGCGAGCTTGTCCTCGCCCATGAGCTTGGCGGATTGTGAAAATGTCGCCTGCACCGCCTTTGCCATCGCTTCGGGTGAAGTCACCGAAGGAGCGGCGATTGCAGTTTCGATCAGCTCATTCACCGACTCCGGCAGCGGCGGCTTCGTGTCCGACTGCACGACCATCGCGATGTTCAGCGGTTCGGCGCCCGCGGGATTCGGGGCCTTGCCCTTTCCGCGCGTGCGAATTTTGCCCGCATCGGCAGGCGCTTTCGCCGCCGCCCCGGGGCTGAACTGCACGTGAACCCGGTGGCCCGCGTAGCTCGTGAGCTTGTGCTCCACCCATTGCCAGCGGTCGCCTTCGCTCTTCCATTCCTTCAGCAATGCGCCGTGCAGCGGCCCGGCGATCACGAGGTGGGAATTCACCGCCGCATACGCGCGGCCCGGCCCGCGCACGAGGTACCAAAGGCTGCCCGCGCGCAGCGTCACGTCGGGCGTGCGGATGACATTCCCGCTGCGCTCCCACGCTCCCAGCGTGCCGTGATCGTGCTCGTTGCCTTTTGTGCTCAGATCATTCCACACGGCATCGCGGCTAGCGCATCCGCGGAGAGCGAAGCCAGTCACCGGCTGCTCCGGATCGCTCCCGAAAACCGGATCGCCCGCCTTTGCCGGGCGCTGGCCAAAAGTGTGCCCGTCCTGAATCCAGTCCTTCGGGCCTGGCTTGGCAAAATCCACCACCACGCTCTGCGGCGGCACCGTCCCGGCTGTGTCCTGCCGTCGCTTCTGCCACGCGGCCCGCGCCGCCGGGAGGATCTGCGCAAACTTCGCGGTGTCGTTCCCCTGCACATCGAGCGCGATTTTTGCAAAGGCGTGAAGCGGATGATCGGCGGCAGTACGCGCCTTGCGAAGCTCCTCCGCCCAGAGGCCGAGCTGATCCGCATTCACCGAGTGCCGCGCGGCGATCGCAGCGGCGGCCTTGTCGTCCTTCGCCTCGATCAAATCGCGCGCGGCCAGAAGATACGCCGCAGTCTTTTGCAGCGCAGGATCGAGCGATTTCGCCACAGCCTGCAAGATGCGCGGACGCTCGCGGGTGCGCAGTTCGTCGAGCTGCGTGGCGATTTCGCGGTGCGCCTCCATCGTGTCGAAAGGTGCCTGCCGGTACGTGCTGCTGATGAGGAATCCCGTGAGCGCGTAGTAGTCGCGCTGCGAGATGGCGTCGAACTTGTGATCGTGGCAACGCGCGCACGCGACGGTCATGCCGAGGAAGGTCTTCGTCATCACGTCGAGCCGGTTGTCCATGCGGTCCGCCTCGTCCTGCCGGATGTCCACGGGCGAATGCACCTCCTCGCCGAGGAACCAG
>BJFP01000216.1 GCA_014189875.1 Verrucomicrobiota bacterium
GGCCTTCCTGAAGGCGAGGCTCCACAAGGCCGCCTACATCGAGATTGCCGGGGTGTGGGAACAGTCGGTGTTTGCGAAGACCAATCCCAGACAGAATGAGGCGTTGCTCGGGTTCATCCGAGCGAATGGTTACGAAGAAAGCGGTTATGCGAACCTCAAAAAGTATTACCGGCCGAGCGGCCACCACTTTGTTGACGCGATTCGTTCCGAGGGCACAGTTCTGTGGAGTTCCTCGCAGATCAAAGGCGACCGCATCATCAAGCAGAAGCGAGAGTTTGCCTCGGTGGAGGAATTCAAGAAGGCCTTCAGCGATGCCGGAATCGACAAGCAGGCGGAGATTGATGTGCATGTCCGCGCAGTGAAATTCGAAGGGGCCACGGCGCGGGCGAACGCGATTCTCGAGTATCTCAAAGCGGAGGGATACAAATCGGTCGGTGGAGTTTCGAATTAGGGCTAGATGGCGCTGTCCGAGGTGGGGGCGAAACGTCCTGCGCACCGACCGCGACATGGAATACATTCACCTCAACGACTATCGTGGCAGCGGCACCGAGCCGGTGAATGTGCTCTCAAGCTACAAATTCCAGGACGGTCTCGCCTACTACGAATCCACGAAGGACACCGCGAGCCACTTCTTCATAGATTACCTGCCGAAGGGAAACTACGTCTTCGAATATTCGACGCGCACGTCCACAAGGGGCGGGTTTCGCTGCGCACCATTTGTGCGCGACTGCGCTCAGCCCCGGTCGTCGGTCAAAAAGACGCGCGGGCCGCTGTCGGTGCGGACTTTTTTCTGGAGCTGCTTCATCACGCCGCGCGCCCAGTCGGCGCCGGCCTCGGTGCTGTAGTGGACGCCGTCGCTGCCGGTGCGGCCGTTCACGTAATGGGTCAGCGGAATCGAATCTATGTAGTCGAAGCGCCAGGTCTTCGCGGCCCTCGCGATGAGCTGGCGCACGACGTTCTGCACGGCCTTGGAAAATTTCGTCGTGTCCGGCGGCAGTATCCAGATCACCTGTTTGCCGCGCAGCGAGGCGGCGAGGCGATCCAGCGCCTTGGCCATCTTTTTGATTTCCTCGTCGCTGTTGCGCCCCAGCAGGTCGTCGAACCAGTTCGTGCCGAGTTGCACGATGACGACCTGCGGTTTGTGCAGCCAGAGCAGCTTGTCAATCTTCGGCGTCTCGACCGGCGGCGGGCGGCGGCCATCCTTGTAGTCGAGCACCAAGGTGCGCTGCGGCGTCCGCTGGCGGAAGCCGCACTTGGTGACATGCGGGGGCTCGATGGTGAGCCAGTGCTGCGGGGCCGAGCCGCACGAGCCATAGACGAACACGTTCTCCGTGCCGTAGCGCGAGACGAGCAGATCCTGCAGCGTCTCGCCGAATCCGCCGACGGTGAGCGAATCGCCGATGACGAGGATGCGTCCGGCGTTTTCGCGCGCCGATGCGTGCGTGCAACTGAGGATAATCGCGGCGAACAGCGCGCAGAGAAAGCGGATGGGATTGGGCATGAGGTGTGGGGTGGGTGCTCCGGCAATCACTTGCCGCGCGAGGGGAGCTTACGGTCGTCCGCGACCTGGATGAAAGGCAGCAAGTCGTTGTGCTCCGTCTTGTCGCTCGACTTGATGGCCCCCCAAGGCGTCTCGTCCACGTCCCGCAGGCGCAGTTCATACGTGTCGCCGATCTTATATTTTCCGAGCGACTGCGGCTGGCGGTGGATGTGCGCGGGGTGCATCACGAGGACCTGCTTTTCCTGGTAATCGCCTTTGACCACCTTCACGACGTCGTACACGTAGGCCACGAGCGATTCATGGTACGGCGCGAACTGCTCGGGGCGCAGCGGAGGGGATTTGAAAGTGAGCCTGCCCTTGATCACGAGCGCCTTGTCGTCCACGGCAGGGTTCGCGACCGGCGGCTTTTCCTCGTCCGGCACCTGCGCGGTGATCACGGGCGGCAGCGATTGAAAAGTGAGGTCGCCCATCACGCGCTCGAAGACGCGGTCGGCCCAGCGGTTCATGTCCGCGCCGCCGAAGTGCTCGTGGTCGCGCTGCAATCCGGTGAAGGGGTAGGTGACCAGCGTGCGGCTATCAATCGCCGTGGCCGCGGGCGCGGTGAATTTCACGCAGCGTTCAAAGACGAAGTCCTGAATCTCGTCCGTCATCCGGCCTGAGGTCGGCGATCCGATCCAGTAGATCTTGCGCAGCGAGGTGTGCGTCTTCAGCACCTCGCGCATGAAGGGCACGATGTGGCTTTTCAGCGCCTTGTCGTGGCGCTCCGGGTTGATGGATTTTCCGTCGGTGAAAAGGTCGAAGAGGTTCGTGCCGGTCTGGATGATGAGGATGTCCGGCTCGGTGCGGCCGAGCAGATCCTCGACTTTCGGGACCGGGTGCGCCTTGGGTTTGGAGCCGCGCTTGTTGCCGTAGGTGTCGTTCACAATGATCGGGCCGCCGTCTTCGTCGGATTCGATGGTGAAAAATCCGCAGCACGACTTCGCATTCGTGTAGCCGCCGGATCGCACCCAGCTCAGCGGAACGGTGCCGCAGGTCATGTAGGTGAAGACCCCTTTGAACTGCGGCGAGTTGCGGAAGCGGCTGTCGAGGCGCTGCCCGAATCCGCAGAGGCTGAGCGAGTCGCCGAGGATGAGGACGGAGAGTCCCTTCGCCGACTCCGCGGTGATCGCGGATTTGCGGATCTGGATGGTGAGCGAGACGGCGATCTCCGGCACGGGATCGAATGACGCAGCCGCTGCGAACCAATGCTCGTCGCCGAGCCGCGTCTTCGTCGCAGGCTTGGTCTTCGCGGAGTCCTCCGGCGTCTTGGTCTTCGCGGGCTCGCCTTTTTTCGACGACTTTGACGATAAGCTGTGCGTCTTCGGAAGACTCACCACGCGGGCCTTCGGGATCGCAAGCTCGGCGGCCGGCTCGGCGTCGTCGGGATCTTTCACGATGGGCCGCGGCTCCGCGGTCGCGAACGGTGCGGTTGCGAGCAACGCAGCCGCGATCCACGCCGTGCTGTGTGCGATCCATCGGCGGATGCCGCGCTCTGCGCGCTGGTCGGCTGAAGTTTGATCCACTGTTGTCCTTAGACGAATCGGCATTTCAAAATCGGGTTGCCCGGTCACGCGTGCAGGGATTGTGCCGCGTTCTTCTCACTTCGCCACCGGCAGCTTCTGCCAGCCGGATTCCGCCTCGGTGAATTCCCTCGCAGTGAAGCACCACACGACGATCTTTTTCTTCGTGAGATACGCCGGATCCTTGATGCTCTTCCGGTAGAGGGCCGTGCGCACTGCCGTCGCGCCGGAGCCGCGCGTGCCGATCAGATCGGGCGCGATGCCGATTTCCGCGGCGAGCTGATCGAGCAGGCCCGCGCGCTCGGCGAGGAAGTCGTGAAAGACGAGCGTGTGGCTGTCGCCGATGAGCAGCACCTGGCTGCCGGGATCGGGAGCGACCGCTGCGCCACCGACACCGCTGACCGTCCGCACGGCGACCTTTTCGTCGCCGCCTTTGCTGCCGCCAGGCAGATCGCGCAGATCGCCTTGGATCGGGATCGTCTTCCATTCCGAAGTCCACGCACCCGTCCGTTTCAGTTGGATCTTTCCTTCGATGGCCCTCGCGATCGCCTGCGCCGCGAGCACGCAGCCGCTGCCGGACCAGTGCGTGTCCGTCGCGCAGAAGACCGCGCCGTGCTCGCCCGTCTTGCCTGCAAGGAGGATCGGCGCGAGGTCGAGCACTTCGACGCCGGCCGTCTTCAGCGCGGCGTAAAATTCAGTGAGCGGCGCAAGCGCGCCGTCGGGAGCCGCGCCGCCGGCGAGCTTTTCGGGATAGATCGCAGCCTTCGGCGGCACCGGCACGAGCAGCAGTTCGATGCCGCGCGCCTTCAGTTGTGTGTGAAAATCCACGATCGCGGCAATTGGATCGGCGGTGTCCGGCTTCGGCGAACGGCTCGCCTTCGCCGCAGCGTCGCCCCAGAAGCGGTCAAACGACAGCATCCGCAGCTCTGAGGCGAGAAACAGCCAGCCGTCGCTCCCCGCGAGGACGCTCGCCTTTGCCTTCTCCGCCGCCGCGAACTGCGCGCCGAATTCCGCGCGCGGAGATCCGGCGTCCGCACACGTCACGGCGACGCAACAGGCGAGGATTTTGAGGACGGGAAATTTCATGAATCGGTGTGGTGAGGGAGGTGCGCGCGCGAGCGGCTCCCACTATCGGAAACGGCACAGGATTCAACTTCCATTTTGGAAGCGACCTGCGGCATCGTCCGCACCTTCGCGACCGCCCGCGCGCGACCGCCGCATGGTTTTCAGCTCGCACATTTTCATCTACTTTTTCCTGCCGCTCACGCTGCTCGGCTACTACCTGCTGAAGCCCGCGCGGCAGCGCATGCGCAATCTGTGGCTCGTGCTCACCGGCTACACTTTTTACGGCTGGGCCGAGCCGCGCTTCGTGCTGCTGATGTTCGTGACCACGTCGCTCGACTGGCTGCTCAGCCTCATGATCGCGCACGACGACTGGCGCGTGTGGCGCGCGCGGGGAAAGGACGCGCCGACGCTCGATCCGAAAGCCGCGCGCAGCCCCACGCAGCGGCGCGCGCTGCTCGGCTCCATCGTCAGCAATCTCCTCGCGCTCGGCTTTTTCAAATACTTCAACTTCGGCCTCGATGCGTTCAATGCGCTCCTCGGCTCGCTCGGCCTCGGCCACCTGCAATGGGATCCCGCGCTGCGCATCGTGCTGCCGCTCGGCATCAGCTTCTACACGTTTCAGGCGCTCAGCTACATCATTGACGTGTATCGCGGCGACGCGAAGGCGATGGCCAACTTCATTGATTTCTCCTGCTTCGTCTCGATGCTCCCGCACCTCGTCGCCGGGCCGATCCTGAAGTTCTCCTTCCTCGCCGAACAGCTCCGCCAGCGCACGCTCACGGGTGAAAAATTCGCGCGCGGCGCGGCGTTCTTCCTCATGGGGCTCGCGAAAAAAATCCTGCTCGCGAACCCATGCGGCAAGATCGCCGACACCGCATTCGACGCGCTCTCGCGCGGCGCTCTCGAGGCGTGGGTCGGCGTGACGGGATACTCGTTCCAGATCTACCATGGGGCTCGCGAAGAAAATTCTCCTCGCAAACCCGTGCGGCAAGATCGCCGACACCGCATTCGACGCGCTCTCGCGCGGCGCGCTCGAAGCATGGGTCGGCGTGACGGGCTACTCGTTCCAGATCTACTTCGACTTCAGCGGCTACTCCGACATGGCGATCGGCCTCGGCCTCATGTTCGGCTTCATCTTCGCGAAAAATTTCGACGCACCGTACCGCGCCGAATCCATCACCGACTTCTGGCGGCGCTGGCACATCTCGCTCTCCACGTGGCTGCGCGAATACCTCTACATCCCGCTCGGCGGAAACCGTGGCAGCGAGGCGCGCACGTATTTCAATCTCGTCCTCACGATGCTGCTCGGCGGACTGTGGCACGGCGCGTCGTGGAATTTCATCATCTGGGGCGGCATCCACGGCGGCATGCTCGCGGCGGAGCGCGCGGCGGGACGTGAAAATTTCTACAAGCGTCTCCCGCGGCCGTTCCGCATCGGCGTCACGTTTGTGATCGTCATGCTCGGCTGGGTGTTTTTCCGCGCCGCGGATCTGCCGCGCGCGCTCGGCTATCTCGCGGACATGTTTGGCGCGCGTGCGCTGCCCGACGGCGCGCGGCTCATCTCCGGCGTGCTCTTCCAGCCGTACCTGCTGCTCGCGCTCGCCCTCGCGGCGCTCGTCGTGTGGGCCGGCCGGCAGACGTGGGACTGGACGCAGCGCCTCACGCTCGGAAAAGCCGTGCTGTGCATCGCGCTCGGCTGGCTCGCGCTCGTCGTCCTCGCCACGCAGGAATACAACCCGTTCATCTATTTCATATTCTGATGAGCAAGCCTCCGACACCACCCGAGCACTCGTTGCCGAGCTACGGGGAGCCGACTCCCGAGACGAAGAGAAAAATGACGCGCGAGGATGAAGCCGAGCTAGCGCTGGGCCGCACGGATTTTTCGCCCGGCGCGCAGACGCTTCTCATTATCGCGTTCCTCGTCACGTTCATGACGGTGATCGCAGCGCAGATCATCGCGCGACAGACGGTCTTCGAAATGCCCGGAGTCCTGCCACCGTCAGCGAAAGTGCGGGCCGCGCGATCGCCCGGCGATTTTTGGGAGCTGATTCCGAAGGCCGAGCACATCAAGGCCGCCGAGAAGGATCTCGAAAAGTTATCCGTCATCGCGAAGGCGCTGCGCCCGCGCGTGCAGGGCGTGCTCACGGGCATGCTGCACAGCGGCACCGAGCAGGCATTTGTCGGTCGCGACGGCTGGCTCTTTTACCGCAGCGATGTGGAGTACATCACCGGCCCCGCGTTCCTCGATCCCGCGCGGCTCCGCCAGCGCGAGCACGACGCGCATGTGCAGCCCGACCCGGTGAAGGGCATCGTCCATTTCCGCGATCAGCTCGCGAAGCGCGGCATCGAACTCATCGTCATGCCCATGCCGGTGAAGCCGTGCATCGAGGGGGACAAGCTCGGCGCACGCGCGGGCACGGCGCTGCACAATGTCTCGCACGCTGAATTCCTCGCCCTCCTTGCAGCCGCAAAAGTGCGCGTCTTCGATCCCACGCCGCTGCTCATGTCGCGCAAGCCCGCGCCGCAATACCTCGAGACCGACACGCACTGGCGGCCCGACGCGATGGAATTCATCGCGCAAAAACTTGCTGTCGAAATCCAGCCCGGTGCCGTTGCCGAATCACCCGTGGCCGAAAAGCAAATCGCCGCGCTTGGCGACATCAGTCGCAGCAATATTTCCGCCCGCAGACCGTCACGATCCACCAGGTCCCCGCGGGCAACGGCCTCTGGCGCCCGAGCGCCGATGCCGGCGTGCTGCTGCTCGGCGACAGCTTCGCAAATATCTTCTCGCTCGAAGCGATGGGCTGGGGCGAGGCCGCCGGTTTCGCCGAGCACCTCAGCCGCGCGCTCGGCAAGCCGCTCGACTGCATCCTGCGCAACAGCGACGGCTCCTTCGCCACACGCGAGCAATTGCAGCGCGAACTCGCGCTCGGCCGCGATCGTCTCGCGGGAAAAAAGATCGTCGTCTGGGAATTCGCCGCGCGCGAACTTTCCATCGGCGACTGGAAGCTCCTCCCGCTCGATCTCGGCACGCCGCCGCCCTCGAAATTCTTCACTCCCGAGCCGGGCCAATTGAAAACCATCACCGGCACCGTCGCCGCAATTTCCAGCGTCCCGCGTCCCGGCACGGTGCCCTACGCCGAGCACATCCTCACCGCGCACCTCGTGGATCTCGACGGTGCCGACGCCACGCAGGCGCTCGTCTGCACCTTGAGCATGAGCGCACAAAAATGGACATCCGCCGCGCGCCTGCGCCCCGGTGATCGCGTGAAGCTGAAGGTGCGTCCGTGGTCCGACGTCTCCGCGCAGTACGAGAAAATCAACCGCAGCGAACTGAGTGACACGGCGCTCCAGCTTGAAGAGCCCGTGTGGGGTGAGATCATCGAGCGTTGAGTCTCCCGTGTTTCACGGATCGAGTCTGCGATCCGGCGGGCCGTGTTCCCCTCCGCGCTATTTGTTTGGCTCAGCTTCCGCGGAACCTTCGGTGGAAAAGACCTTCGTCGGATTCGCCTGCCGCTGA
>BJFP01000217.1 GCA_014189875.1 Verrucomicrobiota bacterium
CTGCGTGTCCTTTTTCTCCGGCGACGTGGGAGTGGCCGTCGTGCCCTGACTGTTCGATTTCCTCCAATAGTGGTGGCCGATGAGAATTCCGCCGAGCGCGATCACTCCGAGGAGCACGCCGCGGATCATCGCGCCGAGCGTGCCTGCCTGCGGGCGTGGCATCGCGGTTGCCGCGGCGGCGGAGAGCCCGCGCGTGGCAGCCCTCGCGATGCGCGATCCGCCGGCGGATTTCATCGTGCCCTCGTGCGCGGGCTGCACGAGCTGGGGAAAATGGCTGCCGATGGCGGGCAGGAGGTGATCCCACAGCGCGGCTTCCGGGTCGGATTCCCATCCGGGGTTCCTTTTGTCGAGCGATTCCACGATTACCTGCACGTGCGCCTTCGTCACGTCCTTGAGCACATCGGCGCCCTCGGTCTGGATGCGCTCGAGGTAGCGGTTCGTGCGGTTTGCGCGGCAGTAGTCAATCTCGTCCTGATAGATGTCCGCGTGCAGGCGCAGCTTGTCTTCCTGCCATTTGCGGATGCGCGGCTGGAGCTTCGGCGTCTCGATCGCGTCGCTAACGGCGAGCGCGGCGCGCTGCTTGGTGAGGTTCTCGCCGAATTCCGCGCCGAGGTATTTCAGAAAGGCCTTCTGCTTTGCGGTCGCCGGAGATTCGTGCGCGGAGATCGAGGTTTCCGACGGCGGCGCCTCGCTGCCCGTGGCGGGCGCAGTGCCGTTCCCCTGTGCGGACGCAGGCTTGAGCACTTCGCTCAGCGGACGCCACTCGGCCATGCCCTTGATCCAGCCCATGTCGGCCGGGCGCGCTGTGCCCTCGGTGAGAAATGCCTTCACGGCGCCTTCGCTGAACGGGCCGACCTGTCGGCCTTCGCGGATGATGAAAATATCCATGGTCTGGTGTGTGTTTTTAACCGGCACCCTGACGCTTGTCACACTGGGCGGGATGCTGCGGAAAATCCAACCTTGCGCGGGTCGCGCTGGAATTTCCAGCGCCTAATTTTTCGGCCCCGGGCGCGGCGCGGTGTCCCGGTAATTGCGGACGTGGCCGTTGGCATAAAGGTAGTTCTTCTTGCTCGTGTAGGCGCCGCTGCGCCCGTGTACGCGCTCCACGTCGAAGCACACGACGATCTTCGAGAGCGGCATCGTGAACTGCCCGCGCCGCGTGAAAAGCTGCGGATCACCTCGGCCAGCGGCTTGCCCGTCACGTCCACGGTCACGAGCCCCCAGCCCGACGAAATCCATTACGCGATACGAGCCAGAGCGAGGAGGAGTGTCGCGCCGACCAATATTTTTTGACGATTCATTGGCGATACAGCCCCGACCTGCGAAAAGTTGTGCCCCTATTTCCGCGCGCCGAGCCACTGCGCGAGGAACGCGCACAGCGCCGGCTTGTCTGCGATTGCGATCGTGTCGCGCCCCGGCTCGATGAAGCCAAATCCCGCACCCCACGCCACGCCGTTCACCACGCACGCATCCGTGCCGTTCCCGGAAATCTGCGCGCGCGCCTTCGCCTCGGCGGCGGCGCGATCGCCGTCGAGTTCATATTTCCAGCCGACGATTTTTGCGTTTGGAAAAATGCCCCGCAGTCCCGGCAGCAGCTTCAGCGCGGGTCTGAGCGTGAGGGTCACTTCGCCGGCAAGCGTCGGTATTTTTTTCCCGGCCAGCAGCGTGCCGTCGCCGGAGCGCGCAGACTGCACTTCGTAATCGCACAGCGCCGCCGCGTGCAGCACGACATCCGCGCCGCCTCCGCCGAGTTCGCGCAGCCGTGCGAGCAGATCGGCATTCGTCGCAAAAGCGATCACGCGCGCGGCACCGGGCTCGACGCGGGACACCGCACCCTCGCCTTTCAGGCACACGACATCGTGCCCCGCGCGCGACAGCTCCGCCGCGAGCAGCAGACCGAGTTCGCCGGTCGAGAAATTCGTGAGCCGACGCACACCGTCAATCGGCTCAAAGCTCGGCCCGCATGTCATGATCACTCGCATTTTTCCCACCCTACGCGGCACCTCGCGCGCGCTCAAGGCTTGCCGACACATCCGCACCGCGCACCATGCGCGGCATGGACCGAGCCACCGCCAGCAAAGAACTCCGCGACCACTGCAACACCGTCTCCCTCGCCGTGATGAAGATGCACCCGCTGCTCAACGCCCTCGGCGACGACGCGACAAAAGGCGAAATCGTGAAGGCGCTTTTTGAAATCACGAAGAACGTCGAGGTCGTGAAGAAGCAGACCATGCGGCTGGAAAAGCGCGACGACACGACCCTGCTGTGAGGCTTCGGAAGATGCGGGTGGACTCGGAGGCCGGTATGCTCCGTGCCCGTGAATGGTGACTGGTGAAAAGTGACTGGTGGCCGTTGTGGACTGTGAGTTTTTCCTGCGCATCGCGGAGCACGACCAGTCACTTTTCACCAGTCACCATTCACCACTCCTCCCCCTCGTTTCCGCATTGCGCTCGCGCGCTCCTTCCGCCATTCGCCTGCCATGCAACTCGACGGACGCTCACTCATCGCCGGAAAACCCGGGCACGCCACCGACAAAACCTTTCACGCGATCTCGCCGAGCAACAGTGCGCGGCTCGAACCCAGCTTTCACGAAGCCAGCGCCGAGGACGTGGATCTCGCGATGCGCCAGGCCGACGACGCCTTCGAGATTTTCCGGCAGATGCCTGCAAGCGCGCGTGCGGATTTCCTCGACGCGATCGCATCCGAGATCATGGCCGCAGGCGACGAACTGCTCCAGCGCGCGAGTGCCGAATCCGGCCTGCCGATCGAGCGGTTCCAAGGCGAACGCGCGCGCACCTGCGGCCAGTTCAAGACCTTCGCCGCGCTCATCCGCGAAGGCTCGTGGGTGGATGCGCGCATTGACACCGCGCTACCCGATCGCCAGCCCATGCCGCGCCCCGACATCCGCCGTCATCTCGTTCCGCTCGGCCCGGTCGTCGTCCTCGGCGCGAGCAATTTCCCCCTCGCCTTTTCCACCGCGGGCGGCGACACGGCCTCGGCCCTCGCGGCGGGCTGCCCCGTCGTGGTGAAGGCGCACCCGGCGCATCCCGGCACCTCGGAAATCGTCGCGCGCGCCATCTATCGCGCGATGAAAACATGCCATGTTCCCGATGGCACATTCTCGCTGCTGCACGGCACCGGCGCGGAGGTCGCGCAGACGCTCGTGCGCCATCCGCTCACGCGCGCGCTCGGCTTCACCGGCTCGGAACGCGCAGGCCGCGCGCTCTTTGACGCCGCGGCGACACGCCCCGAGCCGATTCCCGTCTTCGCGGAAATGGGCAGCACGAATCCCCTCTTCATCCTGCCCGGCGCGCTGAAAAATCGCGCAGCCGCAATCGCGCAGGGATTGAAGGGCGCGTTCACGATCGGCGTCGGCCAGTTCTGCACAAAGCCCGGCCTCGTGCTCGCGCTCGGCGGCGATGACTTCTCTGCGTTCATCGAGCAGTTCCGCGCGCAGGTCCGTGCCGCCGCACCCGGCACGATGCTCCACCGCGGCATCTGCGACGCATTCCACGCGGGCCTCGAACGCGTGAAAAAAATCCCCGGCGTGGTCGTGCTCGCCGAGTCCGACGCCGACGCCGATCCCGCAAAGACGCAGGCCGACCCGGTCGCATTTGCGACGGACGTGGAGACATTTCTCCTGCACCGCGAATTGCGCGAAGAAATCTTCGGCCCCTACACATTGCTCATCTCCGCGCAGTCCGTCACGGAACTCGAAGCCGCCGCGCGCGCGCTCCCCGGCCAGCTCACCGCGACGCTGCACGCCGACGGCACGGACCTCGCCGATTTTTCCGACCTCCTCCGCATCCTCGATCGCAAGGCCGGCCGCGTGCTCGTGAACGGCTTCTCGCCCGGCGTCGAAGTCTGCCCCGCGATGCAGCACGGCGGCCCCTACCCCGCCACGACGGACGCACGCTTCACGAGCGTCGGCACCGCCGCCATCGCCCGATGGGCCCGCCCGCTCTGCCTGCAAGGCTTCCCCGAAAACACGCTCCCCGACGCGCTGCGAAATGCAAACCCGCTCGGCATCCAGCGCACGGTGAACGGCACCCTCACGCGCGATCCGATCGCGTAACCGCGATATTGCGCGAACGGGCGTGAGTGTCGGCTTGCCACGCAACCCGTCGCCGTCCTAAGCACACTGCCCTTATGTTCAGTCACGTCGTCATCTTTTGGACCAAGCCCGAAAACCCGAACGCCGCCGCGGAGCTTCTCGCGGGGGCGGAGAAATATCTGCGACCGATTCCGGGCGTGGTCAGCTTCCACGTCGGCAAGATGGTGACAAGCCCCCGGCCCGTGGTGGAGCAGAGCTACCAGGTCGCTCTGAACCTGATTTTCGACACGAAGCAGCAGCAGGACGACTATCAGGTGCATCCGCTGCACATTGATTTTGTGGAGAAGGTCTTCAAGCCGTGCTGCGCGCGCGCGGTGATCTACGACTTCGAGTAAAGTGGGTAAAGCCGCGCACGCGCAGCCAAAACCAAAGCCGGGACGGACGCGCGCTCCCTCTTATTCCTAATCTTAATCCTCTGCCGGGTCGCCGGGCTTCGCGGGATCAAGATTAAGATCAGAATCCGGCCTGCCTTTCGTCGCACCCAATTTTCACGCATGAATCTCCCCTCCCCTGAAACCCTCGCGAAGCTCGCTCAGATCATCCTCACGGACCTCGTCCTCGCCGGCGACAATGCACTCGTCATCGCGCTCGCGACCCGCTCGCTGCCGACGAAGCAGCGTTTCTGGGGGCAGATCTTCGGCGCGGGCGGCGCGGTGGGCTTGCGCGTCCTGTTCGTCTTTCTGATCACATGGCTGACGAGGATTCCGATCCTCCAGTTGCTCGCCGGCATCCTGCTGCTGTGGGTCGCGTGGAAGCTCGTGCGCCCGCAGGAGGAGGCACTGGAAGCCGCCGCACACCCGGAGAAGGCACACCGGCACGCATCTTCGCTCTGGCACGCCGTGCGGATCATCATCATCGCCGACGTGGTCATGAGCCTGGACAACGTCATCGCCATCGCGGGCATCGCGAAGGAAGGCAGCGATTCGCCGCACGGCGAGATGGGGCTCGTGATCTTCGGCCTCCTGCTCTCGATCCCGCTCGTAATCTGCGGCAGCGCGCTCATCGCGAAGCTCATGGACCGCTTCCGCTGGATGATCTGGCTCGGCGGCGGAGTGCTCGGCCACGTCGCGGGCAAGATCATCTTCCAGGATCCGCGCGTGCTCGGCTGGCTCGGTGTGCCCGCAAAGACCGGGATGTCCTCCGCGGCCCCGCCGTGGGTGCGGGGAGTCGTGTTTGGCGTCCCGTGGATTTTTGCTGTGCTGCTTTTCGTTCTGGGAGCATGGTGGAGCTGCCATTCCATGCCACCTGAAAAAACTGACGCCCCCACGCAATAATGATCGACGCACCGGACGCCAATCATCTCCCGCCCGCGGAGGAAGTGCTCGATCCGATCAGCGCGGATCTGCACTCACTCATCGCCGTCGCAAATGGAGGACCGCTCTCGGTCGCCGAGATCGAGCAGCACCTGAAGGAACGCGGCTACGCGCTCCTCGTGCTCTTTCTCGCCGCACCATTTCTGATTCCAAACATCCCGGGGCTCTCCGTCCCGTTTGGCCTCGCGATCACTCTGATTGGCGTCGCGTTCATGCTCCGCCGCCGTCCGCGCCTGCCTGCGTTCGTCCTGCGGAAAAAGGTGGAGTTTGCGACTCTGCAAAAGGTGATCTCCTTTGCCGCGCGCCTCATCGCACGCCTCGAGCGCCACATGAAGCCGCGGATGAAAGTCCTCGTCGCAGGCCCGGTGATGACGAGCCTCTTCGGCCTCGGCATCGTGTCCGGCGGATTCTTCCTCGCGCTCCCGCTGCCCATCCCGCTCACAAACACACTCCCCTCAATAGCGATCATTTTTCTCATCACCGGCCTCCTGTGCCGCGATGGACTGATTATGCTCGCCGGGCACTTCATGGGCATCGCATCGTGGGCGTATCTCGGCATGTGGATCTACTTCGGTGCGCGCCTCCTCCCGTGGCTGCACGCGCGCTGGGATGCGCTGTGGAACTGGATGCGGCACTGGTTTTGAAATTCGACGGCCACGGCCCTCCCGCTGTGACTTAATTTGCGACGCCGTACTCCCCCATGAGTAATGCTTCCTTCACCACCCGGCACGGCGTGCAGCGATGCGTGGCTGGATTCTTCTGCCTCGCAATCCTGTCCGCGTGCTCTCACCGGGAAAAGCCGGACGGCTATAGCAAGCATGAGGGAACGGTTCCGCAGCGTTGCACGGCAGAGTGGAAGAGGCTCGTCGATCGCCGCCTGCACATCACCGACCCGTCGGGGCATGGCCCCGACGTGGGTTCCGTCGAATGGATGGACGCGGTCGGGAGAAAATCAGGCGTGTACGATTCGAGCGGCCACGGCCCTGATCCCGGATCCGATGAGTGGTGCCGGGCGGTGGATTACAAAGTGTTCGGAAGGCGATAATCCGCGAGCGCACCGGCTGGATTTTGAAAAATGACGTTTGCCATCGCCGCCGGAAGGTGGTTTACAAACTTCACCTATGAAACGCCTCCTCCTCGCCCTCTCAGTCGCTCTCATGGCCAGCCCCGCAATGGCTGACATCCAGGATCCGCCGATGCACGACCACGGTCCGGCCCGCAAGCTCGGCCGTGGGTGGGCCAATTTCCTCTACGGCTCCGCCGAGGTGTGGACCACCGTGCAGCGCACCAACGAGCTCGAAGGCAATACCGCGGCGGCGACTTACGGAATCGTCAAGGGCTTTGGCCGCATGTTCGCCCGCATGGGCACGGGCGTGTATGAAATTTTCACCTACCCATTCCCTACTTACAAGCGCTCCTACCGCCCCAGCCTGCGCCCGAGTGTCCCGTGGGTGAATGGCGGCTACGATGAATTCCCGCCGGAGTTTGGCTTCCAGTCCAAGCGGCGCTACAACACCACGTCCGATCGCTACTGAAATCGGACCGCACTTTTCCACGAAGGCTTCCGTCGTCATCGGCGGAAGCCTTCGTTCTTTTTAATCCTAAATTCCGCAGTTGAGCGTTTGCCGTTGAGAGTTGCGAAGCTGTGGAATCAGGCAGTGTCGGCCATCTGAGACCGACGTCACTTTCACCGATCGGGCGGGCAATCACCGCACGTCTCCAAACACTCAACACTCCACTCTCAACTCTCAACTCCTGCTCATGCCTGAAACTATCGAACTCCAAATAACCGACGTCGCCTTTGGCGGCGCGGGCGTCGCGCGTCACGAAGGCCGGGTGTTCTTCGTCCCCTTCACTGCGCCCGGCGACACCGTGCAAGTGAAAGTGACGCGGACGCAGAAGAAATTTTCCGAGGCCTCACTCGTCTCGGTCGTCACGCCGTCCGCGGATCGTGCGCAGCCGAAATGCGAATATTTCACCCGCTGCGGCGGCTGCTCGTACCAGCACATCGCCTATCCGCAGCAGCTCGAGTTGAAGCAGCGGCAGGTCGAGCAGACGCTGAGGCGCGTCGGAAAATTTGCCGAAGTCCCGATGCGCCCGATCATCCCGGCGCCCGAGCCATACGCGTACCGCAACCGCATCCGCGTGCATGTGCTGGACGGCCGAGCGGGATTCTTCGCGCACCGCTCGCATGAGCTGATCCCGATCACGCAC
>BJFP01000218.1 GCA_014189875.1 Verrucomicrobiota bacterium
CTCCCTGCGCCGCCGCAGGCGGGGCCGGAAGGGATTCGTGTGATGTGTGGGTGTTGGTATTGGGCACAGGGTTCATGGTGTTTGGGTTGCCCTATCCCGTGTCCAAAGAATTCGGTGGCGGCATAGTCCAAAAAATGCCGCGACACGGCGGGTAATTTTTTTTCACGCGCATCGTCTTTCCATCATGCGCGGAGTGCGAGAACCGCAGAAGGACAAACCCCAACCCTCCACCCCCCCGATGAAACTGAAAGCCATCACCTCCCTGTTCGCCGCTCTGTGCGTGCTGCTCGTCACCACCGCCGGCGCCGATGATGCAAAAATCCCCGGCATGAAAAAGGCACCCGCCGCCGCTGCGGAGGCGCTGAAAAAATACGCCGCCGATGCGGGCATGAAGATCAAGAAGGTCGCCGTGGAAGAGCACGGCAAGGTCACAGTCTATGAGGCCGAGTTGAAGGCGCCTGGAAAGGCAGATCGCGAAGTCGCGGTGACTGCCGACGGAAAGGTGAAGGGCGAGGAAGAAACGATCCCGCTCGACAAGGTCCCCGAGGCTGTGCGCAGGGCGATCGAGGCGAATGCGAAGGGCGCGAAGTTCGAGCGCGTGCAGCGGATTAAGGAAGACGGCGAGACCGTTTACAAGGCTGAGTATGTGCTGAAGGGCAAGGCGACCGAGGTCGTTTTTTTTACCCGGACGGGAAGATTAAGCCTGAGGAGAAGTAACGCACCGCACGCACGGCAAGAGTGACCCGAGATGATAAATCGAGCTTGCCTTTCATGGCCCGGTTCATTTCCATGCGTGCCGATGACGGTGGTTCCTCCAGTTCGGTTGTTTATTGCACAGAGCGCGCCCGGTGCGCCTTTGCGTCCCCGCGTTCCGCGTTCCGCGTTCCGCGTTCCGCGTTCCGCGTTCCGCGTTCCGCGTTTCGCGTTTCGCGTTTCGCGTTCCGATTAGGCGGGTCACATTTTTCGGAAAATGCGAGGCTGAAGCTCCGGGGATTGTCGTCTTTGCCTGCGCAATCGGGCCGGGTGGCGCGGGCATCGGTTCCTCTTTTCCGGCCATTGGGCTCCCTGTTCACGCAATCGGTTGCACTGCCCGCGCCATCAGGCCCGTTCGCACGGGAAACAAGGCCGGTGGGCACGCAATCAAGTCTGACGGGCTGGGAATCCGGCCCGGTGGCCAATGCTCCCGAAGTGCGCGAATACATGGCCATCGGTGTGGTGAAGGACGAGGAGGTCGGCCAGATGAGCGAGATTAAGGAAGTGGTGTACGCAGGATAACTCACACACCCAAAGCCCGCTTCTACTCGGAAACAGCCGAACTCCAACCTATGAACACTCTGAACTGGCTCCCCGCCGCCGCCGCCAGCGCCATTATCAAGGTCCGCCTCATGTAAATCCTCAAGGGCAATGACACCGGCAACTGGAGCGACTGGCAGCAGTGGACGCTCACGGGGGTCTAGAACACGAATTTTCCGCGCAGTAAAACCCCAAAGAACCAAACCATGCACACATCATCACCCCACGGCAGAACATTAGTCACCGCCGTTAAACGAATCAGCGATATCCCCGTTATGAAATACTCACTCCGTCTTCTTTGCATTTGTTTGCTCTGCTGCGCGTCTCTGGCGACGGCAGAGGAGAAATGGCAAAGGGTAGAACCGAAGCATTGTGCGAAAGCTCTGCACTGGAAGTATTTCGAGGTCCAGTGGGAGCGCTTGCTCAGCGGGAAATACGCGGAGCTGGAAAAGGAGGCCGCGACGCCGACATTTGCCGATGCCGAATCGTGCGGCATCAGCCCTGAAAATGCCTTGTTTGCCATGTTTGGATTGGAAGACTGGCGGAAAGATCCGGAGTTCAATCAGGTTTTCAAAGCGTTGGACGGATGGGATGCTACTTTTCCAAAGTCGCCGTACAGCCGCCTCGCGAGGGCGACGACGCTGATTGACTACGCTTGGGTCGCCCGCGGCGCCGGTGTCGCAGGCACGGTGAATAAGGACGGCTGGAAGCTTTTTGGCGACCGCCTGGTCGAGAGCCTGAAGAAGGAGGAGGAAGCGATGAAGCTGGGCGGGGACAAGCATGGAGTGTATTGGAGGAATCTACTCTTCCTCGCCCGCGGATTGCAGGCTCCCCCGGCGAAAACCAAGGAAATGGTGAATGATGCGCTTAAGCGCTTTCCCGAATATCCGGGCATCTATTATGCATACTGTATCGCGATCCTTCCGCGCTGGGGAGGAGCCGAGGGAGAATGGCAGGCTTGGCTAAATGCGCAGAACAAAGAGGCCCGCTGGGGCGGCAAGGAAATGGATCCGAAGCTCTACGCGCAGATTCTCTGGCAGGTATTCACATATATCCGTGACACGGACGGGCCGTTCTTTGGCGACAAGCATCTGTCTTGGGAAAAGGCAAAGCTCGGCCTCGACCAGCTCTGCGAGAAATACCCGAAAAGTACGCACTGGAACACCGTTCGCGCTTGCCTCGCCTCGGTCGCCGGGGACAGGAAATCCGCGAATGCGGCGTTCGATTCGCTGAACGGAAAGTTCGACGGATCGGTCATCGATCCCCCAACGTTCGAGGCATTCCTCAAATGGGCGGGAAGAAAATAGCGCGCGCCGACTCGGACCCCTAGATTCCCCATGCCCTTTGACCCCAGCAAGCCCGCCTTTGGCTCGCCGGATTCCTCGGCGGAGATGCGCGAGCAGTTCGCCGGGCTCAAGCAGCTCATTGATGCCACACCGACGATCACCGCCGTGGTGGTGGACTCGGTGAACACCCTCCCGCCGGGCAGCCCGGCGACGGTGGATGCGAATATCATAGCCAACGTGCTGCACCTCGTCTTCGGCATCCCGCAGGGCGCGCCCTTCGGCGGCGTGACCGTGGATGGCGTGGACACGCTCAACCCCGGAGATGCGGCCACGGCGGGCGTGGTCTTCGACGGCGTGACGGTGCGCTTCGTCTTCGGCATCCCGCGCGGGGCGGACGGCACCAATGGCGCCGACGGCCCGCAAGGCATCCCCGGCGAGGTGAGCAATGACGCCTTAAGCGCCGCTATCAACGAAGCGATCATCACTGCGGTTGGCAGCTCCTCGGCAAACACGAACGCCGTGCCCACGCTCGACACGCCTTTCGTCGATCCCGACACGGAGTCGCTGCGGCAGGCGTTCAACATGCTGGTGCTGGCGCTGCGGAGGTAGCTCCGCAGCAGCGGTCACTCCCCGAGATACTTCTTCAGCTTCCAGAGGAGAAGGGACAGGCAAACTATCCCCGCTCATTTCATCCGTCATCCTCACGCCCCATGCCCTACGACCCCACCAAGCCCGCCTTTGGCTCGCCGGATTCGTCGGCGGAGATGCGCGCGGGCCGAAGCCGCGGCTTGCGCCGGCACGCCGGGCACCCTATTTTCCGCGCCATGAGCACCCTCGCCGAAATCGAACAGGCTGCGGATGAGCTTCCCGTTCCGCAGGTCGAGCAGTTGATCGAGCATCTCGCTGCGCGCCTCCGGCGTGAGCGGGCGGGGAAGGCGCGCAAGCACACGAACCTCGCGGAATTCTCGGGCGCGCTCCAACTGGCAGAGGATCCACTGGCAAGGTAACGGCGGCTGCGGGTGGAGTGGGAGCATTGACGCGCGCGTGTGCCGGGTGCATCGTCCGCCGTCATGAAAACCATCCATGCCATCTATGAGCGAGGAGTGTTCCGCCCGCTGGAGGCGGTGGATTTGCCCGAGACGACGGAGGTGGTCTTTGCCCCCGAGCCGGTGAGCCCGGCGATGGTGCCTGCCGCGCGTGCACGGGTGCTGGCGGCGCTGGCGCAGCGGTTCGATTCCGGCGAGAGCGATGTGGCGGCGCGGCACGACGAGCACCAGCCGTGAGATGATCTGCGGACGACGATGAGCGAGGTCTTTCTCGATACGGTGGGCGTGCTGGCGCTGCTGGATGTGCGCGACCAGTGGCACGCGGCGGCGGAACAGGCGTGGGAACGCGTGCTGGCGCAGGGTTTGGGATTTCTCACCACACCGCTTGTGCTCGTGGAATGTGCGAATGCCGCCGCGCGCCGTCCTTACCGCGCCGCCGTGGCGGAACTGCGGGAGGCGCTGGCCGCCGCCGGCAGTGTCGTCGAGCCGGAACGTGCGGAATGGGAGGAAGCGTGGAAGAATTATGCGCGCGGCGATGCTGCCAGCGCAGGGATGGTGGATCATGTGTCTTTTCTGGTGATGCGCCGCCGCGGGCTGATGCGTGCCTTTACCAATGACCGGCATTTCACCGCTGCCGGGCTGGAGGTTCTGTTCTGATTCCCCATGCCCTACGATCCCCACCAAGCTCGCCTCTGGCTCGCCGGATTCCTTGGCGGAGATGCGGGCGCAGTTCGTCGGCCTTAAGCAGCTTATTGATACCGTGCCGACGATCACCGCCGCGGTAGTGGACTCGGTGAGCAACCTCAACCCCGGCGACCCCGCGACGGTGAATGCGATGGCGAGCAGGAGAGGGAGGGCGCGCATCGCGGGAATGTAGGACAGGCTTCCAGCCAGTCACGGATGGAAGCCAAGGCTGACGCATCAAAATTTCGCTGGCGAGAAACGGGACGTCCCGGGTGGAGCACGCGATTCGCGTGCTGTTTCCGGCGACCCGCCGGGATACAACGAAACGCAGTTCGCGCACGAAGTCGTTTAGGTCTTCAGCGGTTCCAGCAAATGCCCACGAGCGCTGATGAATGGAGACGGACTCGGCAACCGTAATCGCGAAAAAATAGACTCCTTCGTCCGCTGCGTATGCGACCTCCCCATTTTGAGTGGAGAACAGGCGACCGTGCTCCGACAATGTTTCGGTCGAAATTCCAACGGCCTTCGCAAGTGGAACGAATTCAAAGGACGGGGTCGCGGGCAGTTTCTCGGAGGCGTAATGCTTCTGAGTGTGCCACCAGCCGCACGACAGGACCGCTGCCAGCACGAGAAATCGTGTGAACCAAAACGTGTTTCGTCTCTGGGTATTCATAAAAACACAGA
Organism: Verrucomicrobiota bacterium; assembly: GCA_014189875.1. Taxonomy (GTDB): domain Bacteria; phylum Verrucomicrobiota; class Verrucomicrobiia; order Chthoniobacterales; family Chthoniobacteraceae; genus SXWH01. Next base: position 4,994 of record BJFP01000218.1, read on the forward strand.
GTTGCTCGTCGCGTGAGATCGAGCCCAAACAGATTCATTAGCCGACTCAAGTGTCCACAGCCTGATTGTTCACTTCTCCTCGTCCTGGAGTTTACGTTTCCGTGCAAGCAGTCGCTCCGTCGTGGACTGTTGTTTGTCGGTCGGGGCGGGTTCGTCGGGCTTGGGCTGAGGATTAGAAACGGGTGCTGGCGCTGCGGGCGTTGTTTTTGTTGCCAGGATGACTGGCTTGGGTTGCTCCGCAGCCGCGATGGCGGCCAGCGCTTCCTTCTTCCGCTGGAGCAGCGCTCCCATCGTTTCCGTCGAGCCGGATTTTTTTCCGAAGCCGAACCAGCCCTTGATCACCTGCCAGTCGAGCTGGACACGGCGCAGGCCGACATCGAGCGGGATGAGGCATGAGAGCGCGATGAGGAACCAGTCGAAGACCGGTCGTGAGCTTTCGCGCGTCGAGCGCGGTGGATGAAAAGGATCGGGGTCGGCAGGGTTGAGCACGCGGCCGCCGGTGCGCTCGGCGATTTGTTTCAGCGCGATCGGGTTGCTCTTGAAGCGCAGGTATTCCGGCGAATACGGCACTGCAAATCCGCCGAAAGCCTGCTCACTGCGCTTCACCGCTTTTTCCCCGCTGCCGGTGATGCCTACGCCGACTGCGGCGACTTGGTAGCGGCCTTTTCCCGAGAGCGGAAATTCACCCTGGTAGCGACGCGGCGCGATTTGTTTCAGCGGCACTTCCATGTTCCCGCCATGCGGGCCGCTCACGCGCGCTTTGAGTTCGAGGAAGCTCTCGTTCTTCGCGAAATCTTCGACAGACACGATGCCCGTGCTGCCTGCGGCGAATGCCGACATCGTGAGGTCGCTTCGCTGCTCGACGCGTGAAACTTCGGTGGCGAGCTGCTTCACGAAGGCGCGATATTTTTCCCAGCTCACCCAGTCGCGCGCCCAGTTCGGCGCGAGGTCGCTCGTCCACGCGGCGGTCGTGCCGAGGCCGTAGCGCCAAGTCGCGAGCAGCGGATCGGGCGCGTCGCCCTTCGCCTGCTCCTGCGCGTCGGGCGGCACCTTCAGCACGACGCTCGCGCGCGGCTTCGGTGTTGTGAGCACGAAGCCGTGGAGCGGCGGCATCGCATCAATGCCCTTCAGAATCGGCGACGGAAATTCCACCTGCGCGTTGAATGTCCTGTTCTGAAGCATCGAACGTTTCAGCGTCTTCGCCTCCTTGATGAAAATGCTCGGGAGCTGCGACGGATCCTGAGGGTAGTAAAATCGCCCGCCGCATTTTTTTGCGATGCCCTCCATCATGTCCACGGTCTGCCCGCCATGCGGATTGATCGCGACCGTCGAGATCGTGATTTTCTCCGCGATGAACTGATCGAGCAGCGCAGGCTGCGGCGGCGCGGGATCGCCGTCGGAGATGATGATGCAGTGCTTCATCGCCGCATCGCTCGACTTCAGTCCCGCGAACGCCATCGCCATGATGTTTTGAAAGGCGGGCATGTCCTCCGGCGATGCTGCGTTGATGAGCGGCACGAGTTTCGTCTCGAACAATTTCGCCTGCGTGAGCGGGAAGACCCACTTGTCGCCGCCGGGAACTTCGTAATCGAGCAGCCCCACCTCGTCTTCGCCGCCGAGCACGCGGATGGCCTCCTTCGCGATACGCTTCGCCCATGTGTTTCCCGCCTCGAATTCGCAGGTGTGCAGCACGAGTGCGAGCGCCCCTTTCGGCAGGATTTTCTTCTGCGTCACGTCCATCGTCACCGGCAGCGCGTCCTCGACGACGCTGCGATGGTAGCCGCCCGGCCCAAATGTCTGAGCGCTGCCGAGCATGATGAAGCCCGTGCCCTGATTGTAGATCGCATCATGCAGCGCCTGGAGCTGCACCGCATCGAAGGCGTCCGCGGGCGCATTCGGGATGATGATCAAATCATACGGCAGCAGCGAAAGCGGATCGCGCGGGAACTCATACGCCATCCGCACCTGCACGATGCGTTCGCCTTGCTTGAGCGCGGCGACGAGCGATTCCCAGTCGCGCGCATCGCCGCGCGCATCGGTGACGACGAGCACCTTGCCCTCGCCCTTGAGATACAGATCGCCCATCGCGATGTTGTTCTCGCTCCACGAGTCCTCGCCCCTCGGCACCTCGATGGTCGCGACGTATTCGTAATAGCCCGGCCCGCGCTGCGGCAGCGGCAACGAGAAGCGATTCTTGCCAGCCTGATAGACGATTTCCTTTTCGAAAATGTTCTTCCCGTTCTCCGCAAAGCGCAGCCTGCCCTTGCCCGCTTCCAGTGATGAGAGCAGCACGGTCGCTTCGTAAGTCTCGCCCTGCTTCACCATGCGCGGCAGGTCGAGCCGTTCGAGCCACACCTCCTTTGCAAAATCAAACGCGACCGGCAGCACATCCACCGCGACCCCGCGCGCCTTCATCGCATCGAGCACCGCATTCACGTTGCTGTCCGTCTCATTGCCGTCCGAGACGAGCACCACGCGCCCCTGATTTCCCTCGGGCAGCATCGCCGCCGCGAGGCTGAGTCCTTTCGCGAGATCGGTGCCGTCGCGGTTCACGCGCGAGTTGATCGTCTCAAACGGAAACGATCTCCGAGGCG